>NZ_VBVZ01000328.1 GCF_005863185.1 Pseudomonas edaphica | reverse complement strand
CCGGCCAGTCAGGTGCCTGCTCCGGTGCGTCCTTCAAACTCTGTTCGAACGTGCACCGTTGTCGCATCAAGCCGGCGACCCATGGCTGTACCAGGCCCAGCAACGCAATCTGCTGCTGGCTGAAGCGGCTACTACTGCCTAGCGACAAGCTCAAAGTGCGGCTGGTATCCAGTTGCACATTGATATGAATCTCGTCGGCGACGACATTCAATCGAAAGTAGCGTTGGTAATACTCTGTCTGCTCGAAGCACTCCGGCGCGACGTCGTCCAATTGGAAAAGGCCGCTTTGTGGTTGTTCGCGGTTGGCCAGGTAGAACGGGTCCAGCTGGTACAGGCCCTTGAGGTAGTCTTGGAAGAGTGAGTCGGTCTCGTTTCCCTCTGCGGCAGACTCGGCAAGCACCTGCGGCCTGCCCGTGCTGAATATCAGCACCACCCAGTTATCCACCGGTACGTAGCGCCCCAGCAAACGCGTCAACGAACGCCAGAAGTCAGGACGGTCCAGGGCTTCGATCAGCTTGCCGACCGCGTCATGCCAAGCTACATCCTGCAGCGTCAGGTTCATTTCACTGCCCATCGATGCTCCCTTTGACATTATTGCTTGCCCTTGGTCGTGCGCCACTGGCTCGTGTCACGCGTGCACATCCCGTGTAATACAGGTCAGTCTACAGACCGTATTCGCCGTTGTATCAAACGTTATGTGAGTACCGGTTAATTTTGTAGGATCTATCTGATGCCTTGTTAGGATTCGTCTAGGACTAGGCATGGATTCTTGCGATTGTTGCTGAGGGTGTACTGGGTAAACTTAGCCGACTCTTTTATAGGGTCGATTACAAGTATTAACCTCCTGTACAACCTAAAGGAAATTGATTGTGGCTATCCAAAAAAGGCATATTCTGGCAGCGGCTATCACCGCGTTGATTACAACTTCCGCTTTGGCGGCAGACGGGACTATCAATTTTACTGGTGAAATTACTGCTGCTTCCTGCAAAGCCTCTTCCGGCGCCGGCACCAGTGTCGGTGGAGCCGCCGGTGCGCAGGTAATTGAAGTGCCTATGGGCAAGGTCAGTATTGACTCTCTGAGCACCAAAAATCCTGGGATTGTTTCAGGTACGGCGATTAATATTAATCTTGATTGTGGTAATACCGCTGCTGGGTTGACCACTGTTAAGGTGATGTTCGACCCTAGCTCTGGTTCAGGTGTGGATGGGTCGAATAATAACTTGCTCAAAACCACCGGTACTGCGAAGGGCGTGGGTATTGGTATCTTTGATAGCAGCAATAACTTGATTAATCTGGCAGGTAACGGCTCTTTTGACGCGCCGTTAGTCAAGGCCGGTACTGATCCAGCCTTCACGTATACCGCTAATTTGAATATGCGTGCCTCTTATGTGGCTAACGGTGTTACTCCGATTGTGCCTGGTCCAGCCAATGGCACGCTGCCATTCACTCTGACTTACCAATAAGTCTTTCATTAGAGAAGCATATTCATGCTTCTCTACTTTATCGCAGGTAACTAAATGAAGAACGCGTACTCCAGGTATTGGCTGGCGGGGATAATATTGCTCTTCAGTGGTATCGCTCAGGCCGGTATTACATTGGGCGGCACGCGGGTTATCTACCCGCAAAAGCTCAAGGAAGCCTCCATCATGGTCAAGAATGACGCCGACAGGGACATCATGATTCAGTCTTGGTTGGAGCCGGATTCAAAAAATACGGATCAGGATGTACCGTTTGCGTTAACCCCTTCGCTGAGTCGCTTGGGCGGCAACAAGCAACAAAGCCTGCGCATTTTTTATGCGGGGAAAGGTTTGCCCTCAGACAAAGAATCGGTGTTCTGGCTCAGCGTGCAGGAGATTCCCCAAAAGTCTGAGGCCAATAACACTTTGCAGATTGCAGTGCGCCAACGGATCAAGCTGTTTTATCGGCCGACGGATTTGTCCGGTACGCCTGAAGAGTCTGTAAAGTTTTTGAAGTGGCAGTTGCTAAGTGAAGGCGGAAAACGCTGGCTGTTGGTCTCCAACAATTCTGTTTATTACGCATCCTTTGGCGCTGTTTCCCTTGAGTATAAGGGGGCTCGTCACCCGGTCAATGCGGAGATGGTAGCGCCCGGTGCGACCGGTAAGTTTTTGGTGGAAGGCGCAGGTGCAATACCTGCTAATGCTCAAATTGTCGTTGAGTTTAATGCCATTAATGATTATGGCGTTCCGGTTAAGAATCTCGCCAATATTTCAAACTGAAGGGCTTTTTAAAAGAAGGCAGGCAGCGCTGCATCTTAAATAAGTCGAGCAGTAACGATTGAGTAATGAGGCAAGACTCTTATGTGGGCATTTTGTTTTGGGAGTTATTCTGGTACCCGTCCGTTTGGTCGTTTTGGCGCCTCTAGTCTAGTGCTGGCAAGTGCTTCCCTGCCACTTGCAGCCCATGCTGTGGAATTCAATGATGCTTTTTTGAACAAGCATGGCGCCACGGCCGAATTGAAGTACTTTGAGCAAGGAAGCACGATCGCCCCTGGTAAGTACAATGTCGATATTTACCTTAATCAATTTTTGATACTGCGTGAGTCCATCAAGTTTGTCGTGCAGGACGGATCGGAGGTCAAGCCGATCATACACCTGGGCCTACTCAAGGCGATTGGGGTGAACACTGCACGGCTTGAACAAGAGGGTGTCATCACTGCGGGCAGTGCCGACGATACCGTGATTGATCTGCCGGCGCTGGTGCCAGGTGCCGATATCGAATTCGATGTAACCGCGCTGGCGTTGCAGATCAGCATGCCTCAAGCTTACATAAAGCGACAGTCCAGTGGTTATGTCGATCCGTCTTTATGGGATAACGGCATCACCGCCCTGTACACCAATTATCAGACTAACTTCAGCCGCAATATCAGCCGTGGTTACAGTAGCGACTACCGCTATATAGGTCTGCGTAACGGCTTCAACCTGGGTGCCTGGCGCTTTCGCAATGAGTCGTCGATCTCCGGGGGCACCGGTATGCGCGACACATTCAACAGCAACCGTACCTATGCCGAGCGTGACGTCGTCAGCCTAAAGAGCAAACTGGCGGGGGGCGAGTTGTACACCCAGGGCGATATCTTCGACAGTGTGCGTTTTCGCGGCGCTCAGTTGACGTCGGAGCTCGGCATGCTGACCGATGATGAAGTCGGTTTCGCACCAGTGGTGCGCGGTATCGCTGAAACCAACGCAACGGTGGAGATCAGCCAGAACAACTACGTGATCTATTCGGCCAGCGTTCCGGCGGGTGCTTTCGAGATCAGCGACATTTACCCCAGCGGCTCCAACGGTGACCTGAGCATCAAGATCATCGAGGCCGATGGGCGCGAGCGTCAATACTCCCAGGCCTACTCCTACCTGCCGGTGATGACACGTCGCGGCAGTACCCGCTACAGCCTGGCCGCCGGCCAATACCAGACTGAAGGGCAGGCGGCGCCCAAGTTTACCCAAGGCACGCTGGTGTATGGCGTGACCGATAACTTCACCGGCTACGGCGGGTTACTCGCTTCCCAGGGTTACAACGCGTTGAACCTGGGCGTCGGGGTTAACTCGCCATGGGGTGGCGTGTCGTTTGACGTAACCAACAGCAACTCCAAGGATGTATCCGGGCGCAAGAACGTGGGCCAGAGTGCGCGCTTTTTGTATTCCAAGACCCTGAGCAGCACCGATACCACCTTCACCATGGTCGGCTATCGCTATTCCACCGAGTCTTTCCGCACGTTCAGCCAACATGTGGATGAACAGGATCGCTTCGCCACCCCTTATTACGGCCGACAAAAAAGCCGTTTTGACATGAACGTCAACCAGTCCCTGGAAGGGCGTGGGTCACTGTTTCTGAGTTTGGGTGAAACCAGTTACTGGAACGGCCAGGGTAGCACGCGGCGTTGGCAGTTCGGCTACAACGGCAGCTATGCCGACACCAGCTACAGCTTTGCCGTGTCCCGTACAGAGGGGCAGGGTGGCAGTCAACGAATCGATAACCAGGTGTCCGCATCCTTAAGTATTCCGTTCGGTGACAATCGTCGCGCGCAGCGGCTGTATACCAGCGCTACTTCATCGTCCCAAGGTGAGACGTCAATTCAAACGGGCCTGTCCGGCAACATCGACGAACAAAATACCTTGAGTTATTCGGTACAGGGCAGCAAAAGCAAAACCAGCGGTGCCTCCGGCAGCGTCGGTATGAATTGGGACACGCCTAACGCAAAAGTCAGTGGCAACTATGGGCAGGGTCGGGATAACAAGCATTTTGACGTCGGGGCGAGTGGATCGGTAGTGGTTCACAGCGGCGGGTTGACGTTGGGGCAACCGGTCGGTGAAACCTTCGCATTGGTTGAAGTACCCGATACCAAGGGCGTCGGCCTCGAAAGTGGGACTGCGGTGCGTACCGATAAAAAAGGCTATGCGGTCGTGCCCTATGCGCAACCCTATCGTTACAACTGGATCAACTTGGATACCAATACCTTTAGTAGCGATATCGAAGTCGCAGAAAGTTCGCAGCGGGTGGTGCCGACGCGTGGCGCCGTGGTTAAACGTCGGTTTGAGGTTGAGTCGGGGCGCAGGTTACAGTTTTCACTACAGTTGAGTAATGGTAAAAAAATTCCGTTTGGTGCTCAAGTTTATGGTGGGAGTGGGAATGTGCTTGGCGTCGTTGATAATACATCAAGGCTCCTTGTTTTCGGCGTGAAGGACAAAGGCGAACTCACTGTTGGTTGGCACGGCGGGCAATGTAGTTTTAGTTATAATCTACCGCCTGCAAAAAAAGAGTTTATGTATGAGGCTTTTGATGCTATTTGCATTGGAGATGATAAGTGAATTTGTTTTTTCAGTGCATGTGTTTTGTAGTTTTGTTTCTTTGCAATAATTGCGCGTGGGCTTACGCCAATTGCGAGAAAAAAGATATTAGTGCAGGGCCGGGCGTGAGTCTGAAAGTGCAACAAACGAAGGGGCAGGCTGGGCTGAATATGCTTTCGAGTGTTTGGCATGAAAGAAGCTTCCCTGATTTTTTGAATTGCAGTGAGACTAACCCAAGTTTGAAATTAGATATAGGCCTTAGGTTTGCCAAGGAATCTGTTGGCAAATATTTGTTTGACGGTAAATCGTATGCGCTGTGGCTTACTAATAATCCCAATATTGCTGTGATTTATGAGCACGCTTTTGCAGGTGAGGCTTATGTGCCTGTATATAATTATGATCGAGTTGCCATTCCAGGCAATGGCGGAATAGTGAAAAAAGGTTATAGCTATCGATTTCGTTATGTGTCTCTTAACCGATTGCCAGTTGGTGAGCTAGTAATGGCAGGTGTCTATGGATTTTTTTGGCTATCAGTTTACGAAGGGGGTACTCCCATGTTTACCGCTGATTCAGCTTTACCCCCAGCTACCATTTCCGTGAACAATACCTCCTGCACGCTAAGTGCGCCATCTGTGGTGCGTCTAAAAAAGATTAATTTGTCGTTGCTCTCGTTAGTTGGAGAAACGGCCGGAACAGTAAATTTCCAGATTGGCGTGACGTGCGCCGCCTCCTATGCACCGTACAAAATTCTTTATGCGTTGGAGGATGTAAATGCTCCGAGCAATACAACTTCGAATCTAATACTAAACTCAGCAGGCAATTCGGCGTCGGGCGTGTCACTGCAAGTGCTTGATGGCGAGACGCCTGTGGTCTTCGGGGCTCAAACTTCGGCTACTACACTCAAAGGAGAGTTGGGGGATATGGGGGTTCAGGGCGGAGCTATTGGTAAACTCTTTGGTGTTCAATATATTCGTACCGGGAAAATGACACCAGGAACAGTAAACGCTGGAGTCACCGTAACCCTCTCTTATGAATAATTTTTAACTGCAGTTGCATTGGCGAAAGTAACCGAGCAGGTCTCAGTCGTGTGGTTGCAGAGCATGGAGGGGGTAACGGCTGTGACGTTCGGGGGCTGCTTCTCAGCGCACGTTAGACGCTATGCCTAAAGGCGCTGGGTCGATCAGTAAGCCCCTAAGCGTGCGCTACATTCGCACGGCCTTGAACGCACACTGAGGGCCGGTGAGCGCGGGAGTAACGATGATGTTGTCTTATGAAGGGGCTGCTTTCATCTGAGTATTATTTGATCTCACTACCCCCTGGGGGGTACCCCTTCGACGTGATGTTCCGCTTCGTTAGCGCCGCCCATACTCTTTCAGAACTTGCTGAACTGCGCGGAAGGATCACTGATGAAGATTGAATTGATGCAGTTAGCCGGCCGCGACGGCAATACGGCGTACAACGTTGCACGTGCTTTGGCGGCCATCGCCAACTGCAGCACAGATACCGACCTGCTGGTATTCCCGGAAACCCATTTGATGGGCTTCGTCGGTGGTGAACAACTGGCCAACGTCGCCGAGCCCCTGGAAGGCCCGATACTGCAAACCGTGCAACAAGCGGTGCGCGAGCGCAATGTGTCGGTTGTTATCGGACTGGTCGAATGTGATGCCGGCGGCTACTACAATACTTCGGTCTTGATCACCCCTGACGGCATTGCTTTGCGCTATCGCAAAACCCATCTGTGGCCCTCCGAGCGCGCCGACATCACGCCGGGCGATCGCTTCGTCACTACGCTGTGGAACGGCGTGCGTGTCGGGCTGCTGATCTGCTACGACATCGAGCTTCCGGAAACGGCGCGGGTACTGGCGCAGTTGGGGGCCGAGTTAATCATCCTTACCAACGGTAACATGGACCCCTACGGCCCGGTGCACCGCACCGCGATCATGGCCAGGGCCCAGGAAAACCAGCTGTTCAGCGTGATGGTCAATCGCGCAGGGCGGGGCGACGACGGCCTGGTGTTTGCGGGCGGCAGTGCGGTGGTCGACCCGTTTGGTCGCGTGCTGTACGAAGCCGGGCGCGAAGAAACCCGCCATGTGATCAGTCTGGACCTTGCTCAAATCAAGGCGGCTCGCAGGGATTATCACTACCTAACTG
>NZ_VBVZ01000327.1 GCF_005863185.1 Pseudomonas edaphica | reverse complement strand
GTCCTCCGTGCCCGCAAGCAGCGCGCAACCTTCGCGCCCGCTGACCCGCAACGACTACAAAACCCTTTCGCTGTCTGCCTTGGGCGGGGCGCTGGAATTCTACGACTTCATCATCTTCGTGTTTTTCGCTACCGTGGTCGGGAAGCTGTTTTTCCCCGTCGACATGCCCGAATGGCTGCGCATGATGCAGACCTTCGGCATCTTCGCCGCCGGTTACCTGGCACGCCCGCTGGGCGGCATCATCATGGCGCACTTCGGTGACCTGCTGGGCCGCAAGAAAATGTTCACCCTGAGCATCTTCATGATGGCCGTGCCGACCCTGATCATGGGCCTGCTGCCGACCTACGCACAGATCGGCCTGTGGGCGCCGCTGCTGTTGCTGCTGATGCGCGTCATCCAGGGCGCCGCCATTGGCGGCGAAGTACCTGGCGCCTGGGTGTTTGTCTCCGAACACGTGCCGCCGCGCCACATCGGCTATGCCTGCGGCACCCTGACCAGCGGCCTCACCGCCGGTATCCTGCTGGGTTCGCTGGTGGCTACCGCCATCAACACCCTCTATACCCCGGAGCAGGTCTCGGATTACGCGTGGCGTATCCCGTTCCTGCTGGGGGGTGTGTTCGGCCTGCTGTCGGTGTACTTGCGCCGTTGGCTGCATGAAACACCGATCTTCGCTGAGATGCAGCAGCGCAAAACCCTGGCTGCCGAGTTGCCATTGCGCGCGGTATTGCGTGACCACCGTGGCGCCATCGTGCTGTCGATGCTGTTGACGTGGTTGCTGTCGGCGGGTGTGGTTGTGGTCATCCTGATGACCCCGACCGTGCTGCAAACCATCTACCACTTCAGCCCGACGGTTGCGCTGCAAGCCAACAGCCTGGCGATCGTTACGCTGAGCCTGGGCTGCATTGCGTCCGGCGCGCTGGCTGACCGTTTTGGTGCCGGTCGCGTTTTGGTCACCGGTTGCGCGTTGCTGCTGGCCACTTCCTGGACGCTGTATCACAGCCTGATGGCCCACCCGGACTGGTTGTTCCCGCTGTACGCGTTGACCGGCCTGTTTGTGGGCACCATCGGTGTAGTGCCTTACGTGATGGTGAAAGCATTCCCGCCAGTGGTGCGTTTCAGCGGTTTGTCGTTCTCCTATAACGTGGCCTACGCCGTATTTGGTGGTTTGACGCCACTGGCGGTATCGCTGCTGATGAAGGAAAGCCCGATGGGGCCTGCTTACTACGTGGCTGTCCTGTGTGTAATGGGGATGGCGGTGGGCGGCTACCTGTGGAAGCGCGGGCGCTGAATGATCGTTCCCACGCTCTGCGTGGGAATGCCGGCCTGGACGCTCTGCGTCCGCTTTTGAAGGTCGTGACGCAGAGCGTCACTGGATGCGTTCCCACGCAGAGCGTGGGAAGGATCAATGCCAGCAACGATTACAGAGTGTTTCCGAAACATCGCTCCAGCCGCCTAAACCTCCTCGCAAGCCCCGGATTTATTGCACTTCCCCCTTCCTGTCAGGTTCTTCATAAATACTGGCCTTTCATCTAATTGTCATATTCCAGACATAGAGTGTTCACACGGCCTACCGATACTTGGCCCCGATCCAACTATCCCTATCTGCTAGGAGCAAGGCATGAAACTGAAACGTTTGATGGCGGCAATGACTTTTGTCGCTGCTGGCGTTGCGACCGCCAACGCGGTGGCCGCTGGTGTTGATCCGGCAATCCCGGCTTACGTTAAGACCACTGGTGTGTCGGGCAACTTGTCCAGCGTCGGTTCCGATACCTTGGCTAACCTGATGACCCTGTGGGCCGAGGGTTACAAAAAGGAATACCCGAACGTCAACATCCAGATTCAGGCTGCCGGCTCCGCCACTGCACCTCCTGCGCTGACTGAAGGCACCTCCAACCTGGGCCCGATGAGCCGCAAGATGAAGGACACCGAACTGGCGGCCTTCGAGCAGAAGTACGGCTACAAGCCAACCGCTATCCCGGTTGCCGTGGATGCCCTGGCTGTGTTTGTGCACAAGGACAACCCGATCCAGCACCTGACCATGGAACAAGTCGACGCGATCTTCTCCTCGACTCGTCTGTGCGGCGCTAAAGCCGATGTTAAAACCTGGGGCGACCTGGGTGTGACCGGCGACCTGGCCAACAAGCCGGTTCAGTTGTTTGGTCGTAACTCGGTATCCGGCACCTACGGCTACTTCAAAGAAGAAGCCCTGTGCAAAGGCGACTACAAGCCAAACGTGAACGAACAACCAGGCTCGGCTTCGGTCGTGCAGTCGATCAGCTCCTCGCTGAACGGCATCGGTTACTCGGGCATCGGCTACAAAACTGCTAGCGTGAAGACCGTGGCCCTGGCCAAGAAAGGCAGCACTGACTTCATCGAAGACAGCGAAGAAAACGCCCTGAACGGTAAATACCCGCTGTCGCGTTTCCTCTACGTGTACGTCAACAAAGCCCCGAACAAGCCTCTGGCCCCGCTGGAAGCTGAGTTCGTGAAACTGGTTTTGTCCAAACAGGGCCAGGAAGTAGTAGTGAAAGACGGTTACATCCCACTGCCAGCCAAAGTTGCCGCCAAGGCACTGGCTGACCTGGGCCTGAAAGAAGGCAACTAAGCCTGCAATACCGGTGTAGCAGCGGGCCCTGTGGAAGCGGGCTTGCTGTGGCGAGGGAGCTTGCTCCCGTTCGACTGCGTAGCAGTCGCAAGCCTTGGGGGCGCTTCGGCCCCCAGCGCAAGCAAGCTTGCTCGCCACAGTAACCCCTTACTCTTCAAGCCCGTCTACACCTCTAATTCTTTAATCCGCTGCCAGCCCTGCTACGCGGCGGATTTCTTGCGTCACTGCATTGTCATCTTTCTGTCATACAGGATCGCTAGGGTGTGCGCATGAATGATCTGGCCAATTCCACCATGACGACGACTTCTCCCCCCAAGCGTATTGATTTCAATACGCCTGAGCTGCAACGCAAGCGCCGCATTCGCGCGCTCAAAGATCGCCTGACCCGTTGGTATGTGTTGATCGGCGGCCTCGCCGTGCTCGGCGCAATTACCCTGATCTTCTTCTTCCTGGCTTATGTCGTTGCACCTTTGTTCCAAGGTGCTTCGCTGACCAAGGAAGACGCGCTGACACCCGCCTGGATGCAGGACGCCGGCAAGCCGTTGATGATCTCCCTCGAAGAACAGAACCAAGTTGCCATGCGGGTTTCCGACAAGGGCCAGGCGCTGTTCTTTGATGTGAGCACCGGTGCCGAGCTCAAACGTGTCGACCTGCCTTTGCCTGCTGGCGCCACTGTGATCTCGATCGGCAAGGACCAGCCAGGCAGCCCGTTGGTGATCCTCGGTTTGTCCAATGGCCAGTCCCTGGTGTTCCGCCACACTTATAAAGTGTCGTACCCGGAAGGCAAAAAGACCATTACGCCGGCCATTGAATACCCCTACGGCGAAACGCCCATCGTCCTCGACGAGCAGGGCCGCCCGCTGGAGCACGTCGCCCTCAACGCCACTGACTCGTCGCTGGTGGTTGCAGGTTCCGCGGGTTCGTACTTGAACGTACTGAGCCTGAGCCGCGAAGAAAACATGATGACCGGTGAAGTCACCAGCGAGCAGAAGCGTATCGAGCTGCCGCAAATGACCGAACCGGTGAAGGCAATCTTCATCGACCCACGCCAGCAGTGGTTGTATGTGATCAACGGTCGTGCGCTCGCCGATGTGTTCAGCCTGCGCGACAAGAGCCTCAACGGTCGTTACAAACTGCTGGAAGACGGCAACGCCGAAATCACTGCCAGCACCCAGCTGGTGGGCGGTATCTCGCTGATCGTCGGTAACTCCAAGGGCGGCCTGGCCCAATGGTTCATGGCCCGTGACCCGGACGGCGAGCAACGCCTGAAGCAGATCCGCACCTTCCAGATGGGCACCGCGCCAATCGTTGAAATCACCGCCGAGGAGCGTCGCAAAGGCTTCACCGCCCTGGACGCATCCGGCAAGTTCGGCGTGTTCCACAGTACCGCGCACCGCACGCTGCTGGTCGATCCGGTGGTGGATGGCCAAGGCCTGTTCGGCATGTCGCCACGCGCCAACCGCGTGATCGTCGAAGCCGGCGGCAAGCTGCAACCGCTGCTGCTCGACAACCCGCACCCGGAAGTGTCCTGGAGCGCGCTGTGGAGCAAGGTCTGGTACGAAAACTACGACGAGCCTAAATACGTCTGGCAATCGACCGCCGCCAACACCGACTTCGAACCCAAAATGAGTTTGGCCCCGCTGACCTTCGGTACCCTGAAGGCTGCGTTCTACGCCATGTTGCTGGCGGCGCCACTGGCAGTTGCCGCGGCAATCTACACCGCTTACTTCATGGCCCCGAGCCTGCGCCGCAAGGTCAAGCCGGTGATTGAACTGATGGAAGCGATGCCGACGGTGATCCTCGGCTTCTTCGCCGGCCTGTTCCTGGCGCCTTATGTAGAAGGGCACTTGCCGGGGATTTTCAGCCTGCTGATGTTGCTGCCGATTGGCATCCTGGTCGCCGGGTTTGTCTTCAGCCGCCTGCCTGAATCGCTGCGCCTGCGCGTTCCGGATGGTTGGGAAAGTGCGATCCTGATTCCGGTGATCCTGTTTGTGGGCTGGCTCTCGCTGTACATGAGCCCGTACCTGGAGACCTGGTTCTTTGGCGGCGACATGCGCATGTGGATCTCCCACGACCTGGGCATCACCTACGACCAGCGCAACGCCCTGGTCGTCGGTCTGGCCATGGGTTTTGCGGTGATCCCGAACATCTACTCCATCGCCGAAGACGCCGTGTTCAGTGTGCCGCGCGGCCTCACCCTGGGCTCATTGGCCCTGGGCGCCACGCCATGGCAGACCATGACCCGCGTGGTGATCCTGACCGCGAGCCCGGGCATCTTCTCCGCACTGATGATCGGCATGGGCCGCGCAGTGGGTGAAACCATGATCGTGCTGATGGCCACCGGCAACACCCCGGTGATGGAGATGAACCTGTTCGAAGGCCTGCGCACATTGGCGGCCAACGTTGCGGTGGAGATGCCTGAGTCGGAAGTCGGTGGCAGTCACTACCGCGTGATGTTCCTCTCGGCGCTGGTGCTGCTGCTGTTCACCTTCATCATGAACACCCTCGCCGAGCTGATCCGTCAGCGTCTGCGCAAGAAATACTCGTCGCTTTAAGAAAGGTAGAAGTCTGTGAAACAGAACTCCCTGAATGGATGGTTCAAGAGCGGCGCCCCCGGCGTCTGGATCAGCGGTGGCGCGGTGTCCATCGCGGTCATCATGACCATTGGTTTGCTGGCCGTGATTGCCGTGCGTGGTCTGGGCCACTTCTGGCCGGCCGACCTGATCCAGGCCAACTACAGCGTGCCTGGCCAGGAAAACCATATCGTCATCGGCGAAGTGGTGCAGAAGGAAGAAGTGCCGCGCGAACGCCTGAAAAGCGCGGGCCTGCCGGTGCCGGACCAAGGCCCGGAATTCATGACCCGCGAGCTGATCAAGGTCGGTAACCGCGACTTGAATGGCAACGACTTCACCTGGATCGTCGGCGAGTGGTTGAAAGACCAGACCACCCCGAAGAACCTGATGGCCATCGAGCGTCGTGAGTGGGGCAACTTCTACGGCACCCTGGTCAACGTCAAGCAAGATGGCAAGGTGATCGCCGAAGGCGAAGCCGCATGGCCGGAGCTGCAAGCCCGCGTCGATCGTGTGAACAAGTTGGCGGCCCAGCTCAAGAGCCTTGAGAAAACCGACATCGGCGCGATCAACGCTGGCCTGGAGCGCATCCGCCTGCACGGCCGCAAGCTGGAGCTGGAAGGCAAGCTCGACGCTGCCGCCCAGGCCGACATGGACTCCGGCCGCGCCGAGCTGAATGCCCGTTACCAGGACATCGAAGCGCGCCTGGCCGACCTGCACACCCAGTTCAACCGCGACAGCCTGACGGCCCGCGACGGCAACGGCAAAGAAATCGAAATCGGCATCGGCAAAGTGGTGCACGCCTACCAGCCGAACGCCATGGGCACCCTGACCAAGGTGGGTTTCTACTTCAGCAAGGTCTGGGAATTCTTGAGCGACGACCCACGGGAAGCCAACACCGAAGGCGGGATCTTCCCGGCCATCTTCGGCACCGTGATGATGACGCTGATCATGGCGATGATCGTGACCCCGTTCGGCGTGCTGGCGGCGGTGTACCTGCGTGAATACGCCAAACAGAACACCCTGACCCGCATTATCCGTATCGCGGTGAACAACCTGGCCGGCGTACCGGCCATCGTTTACGGCGTGTTCGGCCTGGGCTTCTTTGTGTATGTACTGGGTGGCTCGGTCGACCGTTTGTTCTTCGCTGAAGCTCTGCCGGCGCCGACCTTCGGTACGCCGGGCCTGCTGTGGGCTTCGCTGACCCTGGCGCTGCTGGCGGTGCCGGTGGTGATCGTGGCCACCGAAGAAGGCCTGGCGCGGATTCCTCGTACCGTGCGTGAGGGTTCCCTGGCACTCGGCGCAACCAAGGCGGAAACGCTGTGGAAGATTGTGCTGCCGATGGCCAGCCCGGCGATGATGACCGGCATGATCCTCGCCGTGGCCCGTGCCGCCGGTGAAGTGGCGCCGCTGATGCTGGTGGGTGTGGTGAAACTGGCACCGTCGCTGCCGCTGGATGGCAACTACCCGTACCTGCACCTTGACCAGAAAATCATGCACCTGGGCTTCCATATTTATGACGTTGGCTTCCAGAGCCCCAACGTCGAAGCCGCACGACCGCTGGTATACGCCACCGCCTTGCTGCTGGTGCTGGTGATCGCCACGCTCAACCTGTCGGCGGTGTGGATTCGTAACCACCTGCGCGAAAAATACAAGGCGCTGGACAGCTAAAGCGATTCCCTGTGGGGCCGGCTTGTGTGGGAGCTGGCTTGCCTGCGATAGCATCATCGCGGTGTGGCTGACACACCGCGGTGCCTGCATCGCGGGCAAGCCCAGCTCGCA
>NZ_VBVZ01000326.1 GCF_005863185.1 Pseudomonas edaphica | reverse complement strand
CTTCCAGGTCGTACACGATGCCAATGGCATTGGCGCCGCGCTCAAAGCATGCGTCGCCTTTGACAGCCGCGTGCGCATTGCCAGAGTGTCCGGCTATGCGTTGAGCGAACGAGGTGCCCACACCTTGCAGCTCTCGTCACGCATCCACCTCTATGACCCGTGGTTCAGTCGCCTGATGTTGCACTCCTGCAATCCGAACGTGTTTTTCGATGCCACGTACCTGGAAGTCTGGACCGTGCAACCCATTGCGCCCGGCACCTTGCTGACGATGGATTACGCCACCACCGAAGATGCGCTGTTCCGGCAGTTCGCTTGCCAATGCGGCGAGCTGAACTGCCGGGGCTGGATCACCGGCGCCAAGGAGCCATTGAGCGCCGAAGGCCAGGCGTTCATGACCCACTGGCGCCTGCGCAAACGGCCTTAGGCTTCGCCCAATGGGCGCAGGCGATATTGCGGCGGCAGTTGCTCGAATCCACTGATGGTGGTGTTCAAGCTCTTCCAGCGGCCATCCTTGATGCCGTAGATGCAGCCGTGAATCGACAGGCTCTGCCCGCGGTGCCAGGCGTTTTGCACAATGCTGGTGTGGCCGACGTTGGCGACTTGCTGAATCACGTTCAGCTCGCACATGCGGTCCACCCGCTCCTCCTCGGTGGACAGTTGGGCCAGCACCTCGCGGTTTTCGTAATAAAGGTCGCGAATAGTGCGCAGCCAGCCGTCGATCAGGCCGAACTGGCGGTCCTGCATCGAAGCGCGCACGCCGCCGCAGCCGTAGTGGCCGGTGACGAGGATGTGTTTGACCTTGAGCACGTCCACCGCGTACTGGATCACCGACAGGCAATTGAGGTCGGTGTGCAGCACCACGTTGGCCACGTTGCGGTGCACAAACAGGTCGCCGGGCAGCATGCCGACGATTTCGTTGGCCGGTACACGGGCGTCGGAGCAGCCGATCCACAGGTATTCCGGGGTTTGCTGGCGGGCGAGCTTGGCGAAGAATTCGGGATCTTCCTGTTTGATCGCATCCGCCCAGCGTTCGTTGTTATCAAGCAGGTCTTGTAGTTCGTTCATCAGGGAAAGCCTCAGGAATGATGCGCAGCTTTGTGACAGACAACCGCTCGTCCGGGTCACGCCCGGGCGCAATTAGCTTGAATCTTTGGGGCGCCGTGCCTGTCCACACACTATAAGCCCCACAGTATGAGGATTGGCCATGACTGAATCACGACGTCCCTACGGCGCTACACAGCCCGAACCGATTGATGACAACGAAGACCGCATGGGCGAGATGCGCGAGCTGGATTTTGACGAGCAAGAGCCGACCGCAGAAATCGGTGATGAGCTGCCGCGCCGCGAGCGCGAACACCTGCTGCCCGACGAACGGGTACGTGAAGCCGGCATGACCGGGGCTTCGACCGATGATCATGAGCCCACGGATGATGACATGAGCCCGGAAACGCTGATCCATGAGGATGGCGCCCGGGATGCTCGTGAGGCCGGTGATGATAATCCGGCGGATTATGACCTGAGCATTGTGGATGAGGACGAGATTGGCGGTGGCAATGGCCTGGACGAGGCGGAACTGGCAGATATTGACCCGATAGACGGTAACCGCTGACACAACACAGTTGAGCCTGTGAATACTTCCCCTGTGGGAGCCGGGCTTGCCCGCGATGCAGGCGCCTCGGTGTTTCAGCCAGACCGAGGTGATGCTATCGCAGGCAAGCCAGCTCCCACAGGGGCCGGCTTGCACATCGGGTTTATGTCTTAGTCGACCAGCGTACAAGCCATTACGACGGCATCCTCGCGCCCACCCACGGCCGGGTAGTAATCGCGGCGACGGCCGATTTCGTTGAAGCCGTAGCGCTCATACAAGCGAAACGCGCCAGTATTGCTGTCGCGCACTTCCAGGAAGCACTCCCGCGCACTGGCGGCATAAGCGCGCGACATCAGGTGTTCCAGCAACGCCAACCCCAGGCCACGGCCCTGGTTTTCCGGTTTGACGGTGATATTCAGCAAGTGCGCTTCATCGAGGATGATCTGCACCACACCGTGGCCCACCTGCTGCTCACCTTCAAACATCAGCCAGATCTGGTACTTGCCCAGCCCATCAAGAAAAATCCCACGGGTCCAGGGATGGCTGAACGCCGCGTATTCAATCTTCAGTACGGCGTCGAGGTCCGCCTCGGTCATCGGGCGGAACGATAAAGCTTCACTCATCGGTACTTTTCCAGCGCGCCATCAGCCGGCGCATGGCTTGCCAGACATCAGCCTTACGCTGTGGCTCTTCCATTAATAATTCCAGGCCCGGCAAGGCCCATACCGAGCCCAGGCCTTCGACCTGCAGCTCGCGATACCAGGCTTCGGCATTCGCCTCACCGGCAAAACGCACGGCGGGCAGGCCGATCAGCCACAGGCACACGCAGGGTTCGTCTTCCAGGCGCGCCGAGACAAAACCCTGGACAAAATCCCGTGCAGCGTCCGGGCCCTGGTCCATGTTGCCGCGCACCAGCAGCGGCCAGCGCACGGGGTCGCCGACGATTTGCGGGCTGTCGGGCAGGCCGGCGGCGCGCAGCATGTCTTTTAGCAGCATGTAGGCCGGGTCGCGGGTCTGAAAACGTTCGCCGGTGGGCAGTTCCACCAACAGCAGGCAACGCCCGGCCCGCAGTAATTGCAGGGCGAAACGTGGCGGTGGCACCACTGCTGCCTTGGCCACCGGCGCTGGCGTTTCGGCCGCCACGGGCTTGGCCACGGGTGACGGGCGCGGCACTTCAACTTTCACGCGTTCGACAGCGGGGCGAGCCTCTGGCGTGGGTTTGACCACCGCCACCGGCGCAGCAGCCTCCTCGCCCGACACCTCGAACGCCTCATAAGGCTCAAGCGCCTGCAGCAGCTCGGGCCGCGATGGGGCGGCAAACGGCAGTTCGGTGCGGGGCAGCCAGTTGACCACCTGCATGGCAGTCAAGTAAGCGCGACGTCGGGACTCGATAAGCACAGCTCGGCCACTTGTGGATAACTAAAGAGCGGGGATTCTACCGCTGTTCGGTAACAATCGCCCACTGCGCACTGACCGGCTGTGGATAAATCCCGCGCCTGATGCAGTACAATCGCGACTTTTATTCGCCAACCAGCCGGCCATTCCGATGATCGAACCCAAGCGCGTCTTGCGCGCCCTCGCCGAACACTGGGCCCTGCTTGAGCCACTGTGCGAACACTTCGACCAAGGCACCTTGAGCCTGGGCGAGCTGCGCGCACAACTGGCGGCCCAACAACTGGACAGCACGCCACAGGACATCACCAGCCTGTTGGACGTGTGGATTCGCCTGGATATCCTGGTGCCTGTCGCCAAGAGCCCGAACCGTTTCGAGCTCAATGCACAGATCCACGACTTCCTCGCCTATCTTCGCAAGGAGCACCGGCTTGGCCTGTGCCTGGAAATCGAAGCCTACCTGCGTCACCTTGAGCGTCTGGCCGGTTACATCCAGGACGCCTTTGACATCCGTGATGGCCACGACCTGGCCCGCCAACTGCGCTTGCTGGACATGCGTGTGCGGGACGTGCTGAAAAAACTCGCCAACGACGAACAAGCCCTGGCGGCCGTGGCCGACCGCGCCAAGACCAGCGACCGGCAAATCCCGTTGCGCCAGCGTTACGCCGAGGTACTGGCGACCTGGGACGAATACGTCGAACCCATGATCCAACTGGTGAACGCCGACGGCGCCTTCGAGCAAGGCGTGCGCAAGGTCGAGAATGTGCTGCTGCGCATGCTTACCGAGCAGCAACGCCTCGGCCATCTGGTCGACGACGATATGCTGCTGCGTACTCACGCGCGCATCCTCGAAATGCAAACCAGCGCCCAGCTCACCTTGCGCCATGCCCGCGAACTGCTGCTGCCGCTGCGCGAAGAAGCGCGCCGCCACAACGCCGTGACCCGTGGCGCGGCGCTGGCCTTGTCGGCCATTCGCCGTAAAGGCCTGGACGCGGTGCCGCAAGCGGCGATGCCGATGTTTACCCGGCCGCAAAGTACCTTCCTGGGCAGTGCCAGCCAGGTCGAAGCGTACGTGTATGCCCTGGCCAATTTCGAGCCGAAACCGGCGCGTTTCCCCAAGGCGCACAAATCCCACAAGGGCGAAGCCCAGCGTGCGCCGCGCACGGTCAAGGAAATGCTCGAGCGCTGCGAAGACGCGCTACCGATGCCGGACCTGATGACCTGGCTGCTGGAGCAGGAACCGGACGGCGCCACCGATGAATTGCTGTACTGGTTCTCACGACTCTCGCGCGAAAAACGCTTCAAGCGCGAACGCCTGGAACGCCGCGATTACCACACACACGAGCACCAGGTCAGCCTGCGCTCATTCGCCCTGCTCCCGGCTGGCACCGATGCCACCGAGAATTCTGCGAGCACGCCTTATGCATCTTGATCTATCCGAACTGTCCCAACTGGCACCGATCTTTCGCGAGCTGTTCAAGGGTTACCACGTCAGCCGCCGCGACCCGGAGCTGTACGCACAACTGTCGAACTTCCAGGACCAGTACCGCACACTGTTCAAGGCCCTGGGCTTTGAGCTGGTGTGTGACACACGCGGTTTCTACTACTTCGTGCCGGACACTGCCGTGGCTGCGGCGCAGGTCAACAAGACCGCGCAACGTCTGGCGCTGTTCACCTTCATCATCGTCGAGCACTTGGCCGACCAGGGCCGCGACCCGGTCGCCGTGCTCGATGGCGGCAGCCTGGGCCGCGATGAGTTGCCGTCGTTGCTGGAAAAATACCGCGACCTGTTTATCCAGGCCGAAGTGCAGACCCAGGAAGAGCTCGAAGAAAAGATCATGCGCCGCATGACCCAACTGGGTTTTGCCAGCGAAGACAACGGCATCTATCGCTTCCTGCCGCCGATGCACCGCTTTCTTGATGTGTGCCTGTCCGTGCAGCAGGACCGTGACCTGGCCGCCAGCGTGCACAGTGTGTTGCCATTGCCGGCGCCGGTAATCATCGATGAAGACAGCGATGAAAAACTGCTGAAAACCGATGACCCGCTGGACCTCAGCGACTTCGCAGAAGAAAGCGAAGAAGACGCCCTGGCCCGCGCCATTGCCGAAGAACAGGAGACCGACGCATGAGTAAGGAACGTTACGGCATCCGCCGCTTCGCCCTATTGAACACCGCGGGTTACAGCCTGGGCTTGTTCCCGCTGGAGGAACCGTTGTCGGTGTACGGCGCGAATAACCTGGGTAAATCTGCGTCGATCAACGCCTTGCAGTTCCCGATCCTGGCGCGTATGTCGGACATGAGTTTCGGCAAGTACACCCTGGAACAATCGCGGCGCTTCTACTTTGCCACCGACACCAGCTACATCCTCGTGGAAGTCTCGCTGCCCCACGGCCCGCACGTAATCGGCGTGGTCGGGCGCGGCCCGGGCGGTGGTTTCGGTCACCAGTTCTTTGCCTATGCCGGCAAGCTGGACTTGGCCCACTACCAGAAGAACGACACCTGCCTGCGTCAAAAAGAGCTGTTCACCAACCTTGAGCGCGAAGGCCTTAAAGCCTACGAACTCAAACCGGATGAACTGCGCCGTTTGCTGGTCGGTGGCCACACGTCAATCCCACTGGACCTGACCCTGATTCCGCTGCGTTCCACCAGCGAACAGAGCCTGAAGACCTTCCGCGCGCTGTTTATCAACCTGCTGCACATGCGCGAAATCACCGCGGCCAAGCTCAAGCAATTGTTCCTGGATGCGTTCGAACACAGCCTGCGTTCCGGCAGCGTGGACTACATCGCTGCGTGCGAAGAAGCCTTCCGTGATGTAAGGCGCATGGAGCAGGACTACAACTCGCTGGTGGCTGCCGGGCCGTTGGTTGAAGCGCTCGCCAATGGCGTGCGCTTGCGCGATGTATTGCGCGGCAAATTGCATCGCCTGTCGCCCTTGCTGGATTCGTTGCTCGGCACCTGGTCAGACTACGCCAGTGCGCGCAAGGAAGAGCTGACCATCCAGGCCGAGCACTACCGTAACGAGCAGGACGCGCTGCAAAACGATCAGCGTGGCGGTACCCAGGAGCTGATGCGCCTGGAGCGCGAGATCAGTGGCATCCAGCGTTGGTTGGGCGAGCTGTCGGTGCTTAAGCATCGCTTTGCGCTGGTGGATGACGTCAAGGTGCTGGAGCAGCAACTGTTGGCGGCCAAGGATGCCCACGATGAATTGGCGGGCGCCCTGGCGCAATCCCGTCAGTTCAGCGCTGAGGACCTGGATGAGCGCTTGCGTGACCTGGAGAAACGCCTGAAGTCGGTCAAGCAACAGCTCGACCATGCCGACAACAACAGTTACGCCAAACTGCGTGAAGAATTCTCACAACAGGACGTCGAGCGTCTGATGCGCCTGTTCAACAGTTCGTTGTTCAGTTTGCCGCTGGGCGAGCATGGCATCACGCTGGATGAGGATGGCCAGTGGGTTAAATCCCTGGAGCAGATCCTTGATGGCTTCAAGGGTGAAAAATTTGAAGTGCCGGGGCTGTCGATCGACATCTCCCATATTGAGCCACCGGCCTTGCAGGCGCTGGCCGATCGCGCGGCGTTGCGCGACCAGAAAGAGCGCCTGGAAAAAGAACTCAAGCAGCTCAAGACGCAGCAGGCCGTAGCCTCTGACCGTGCGGCGAGCAAGACCCAGACCGAAGCCCTGTACCAGCAAGTGCTGGATGCGCAGAAGGCGCTGGAAGACTTCCGTCGCGCGCAAACCCTGAGCGCGGAAGAAGGCGAGAAGCTCGAAAACCTGGCGCAGATGGAAGCCGCGCAAGATGAGTTGAAGCGCTCCAGTGATGCCTTCACCGAGCGTGTCCAGCAGTTGTCGGCCAAGCTGCAACTGGTCGGCCGTCAGATCGGCGATATGGAAGCCAAGCAACGCACGCTGGATGACGCCCTGCGCCGCCGTCAGTTGTTGCCGGCCGACTTGCCGTTCGGCACACCGTTCATGGACCCGGTCGACGACTCGATGGACAAC
>NZ_VBVZ01000325.1 GCF_005863185.1 Pseudomonas edaphica | reverse complement strand
CTGAGACACCGCCATCGCAGGCAAGCCAGCTCCCACAGGAGTTTGGCGTCAAGCATGGGTTCAGTTTTTGTAGTCGGTATCCGTACGCTCCAACTGCCGAATCAACGCATTCCAATGCCGCGCCACACCCGGCCCTGCGCCATTGCTGAACACCTTGGCCTGCTCCTCCACCTTGGCCACCACCTCTGCCGGCGGGAAGACAAGCTCGGCATTGCCGCCTGCCTGCGCCGCGATCTGGATATTGCACGCGCGCTCCAGCCCTTGCAGTTGCTGGAAGGCGTGTTCCACGCTGATACCGGCAGTCAACAGCCCATGGTTACGCAAAATCATCACACTCTTATCGCCCAGGTCAGCCACCAAGCGCTCGCGCTCATCCAGGTCCAACGCCACGCCTTCATAACCGTGGTACGCCACGCGCCCGGAGAACGCGATGGCGTGCTGGGAGATCGGCAGCAGGCCATCCTTCTGTGCCGACACCGCAATGCCGTCACGCGTATGGGTGTGCAGCACCGCTTGCAGGTCATGACGCGCGCCGTGGATGGCGCTGTGGATCACGTAACCTGCGTAGTTGATACCCAGGCCGGTCGGGTCGTCGACAATCGTGCCGTCGAGGTCGACCTTGACCAGGTTGGAGGCGTTGATTTCATCGAACAACAGCCCGTAGGCGTTGATCAGGAAATGCTCATCCGGCCCCGGCACACGGGCGGAGAAGTGCGTGTAGATGTGATCGGTCCACTTATACAGCGCCGCCAGCCGATAGGCCGCCGCCAGCTTGACGCGCACCTCCCACTCTTCTGGCGTGACACGCTGGCGGACGTTGCTGGAAACACTGGAAAGCGAGGTGACGCTGCTCATGGCAAAACTTCCTGGATGGCCTTAAGGACTTCCAGTCAGCCTAGGGGATGGCCAAAAATAATAAAAAGCACATTTTAATCTAAGCTAATTATTATTTTTTTTTATAAAAATAACCGACTACCGCATAGATAGCTCCCACGCTCCGCGTGGGAATTCAGCCCTGGACGCTCCGCGTCCCAAAGCGTGACGCAGAGCGCCACAAGAGGCATTCCCACGCAGAGCGTGGGAACGATCAGTCTGCACTCACGCAGCGTTGCGAATCTTGTGTAACGAGGCCGCCACCAGCGTCCCAAACGCATCCACCGGCCCTTGCAGGTTGCCCAGGAAGTGCGGGTAGATCAGCCACAAATCCATCACCGGTTTGAAGTCCTTGAGCGGCACCACCGCCAGTTGCTCAAGGTGCGCACTGCGCTCCAGCAGCGGCCGCGGCACCAGCCCCAGGCCCAGGCCGTCCGCCACCAGGCCCAGTTGCAACTCAGTGCCAAAGGTTTCCAGGTTCACTCGCAGCGCCAAACCCTGGTCGGACAAGGTGCGCTGCAACCCGGCACGAAAACCACAGCCATCCGGGTTGAGAATCCAGCCGCCCTGGTACACATCAGCCAACTTGCAGGGCTTTTTCGGCAACTGTGCCTTGGCACACACCACCACCAACTCCATCTTGCCGATGGACTCGCCGACAATGTTGTCCGGGAAGATCTTGCCCGCCGGGAACAACGCCACCGCCGCATCCAGCTCGCCGCGCTCGATCTTGCCGACCAGTTGGCTGCCCCACCCCGTGGCAACCTGGGCGCGCAAGTCGGGGTATTCGCTGCGCAGGTGCTTGAGTGCATCCAGCAGCACCACATCGCCGATGGTCTGCGGCACGCCCAGGCGCAACACGCCGGTGGGCGGCGCATCGGTGGCCACCAGCTCACGCAGGGCATCCATCTCGCGCAGGATCAACCGGCATTGTTCATACACCCGCGTGCCGATCAGCGTAGGTTTGAGCGGCTTGGTGTTGCGGTCGAAAAGCTCCACGCCCAGCGCCTGCTCGAAGTTCTGCACGCGGCGGGTGATGGCCGGCTGAGTCAATTGCAACGACTCGGCGGCGTGGCTGATGGACTGGCAACGAATCACTTCGACAAAGGCATCGATATCGTCAATTTTCATTTGGGCCGCACATAGAGAACAGTCATTAAGATGTGTGGCAAGCATAGTTGCCACACGGCGGTCTGGATAGCCTGCGCTGTGATCGATAACGTCTAACGCTATTCAGACCGGTTCTAAATTACCTAAAGCTATAAGCTAATCATTAAAAAATAGCATATTAACTATAAACATTATGCTTATATAAACCCATCAAGCCATCCCCATAACCGCCATGATGGAATTGCCATGACCCAGTCCCGACACCCCGAAAGACTCAGAGCCTTTATAGGCGCCCTGGCGGAACTGATCGACGGCAACCCGCGCGAAGGCGACCTGTTGCACCGTGGCGGCAAGCTGTTGGCGCAACTGGTCAGCCATGACGACTGGCTGCCCGACGAGTACGCCCAACCGGATCCCGAGCGCTACCAGCAATTTTTGCTGCATGCCGATTCGCGCCAGCGTTTCAGCATCGTCAGCTTTGTCTGGGGGCCGGGCCAGCGCACGCCGATTCACGACCATCGGGTGTGGGGCCTGATCGGCATGTTGCGTGGTGCAGAGTTCTCCCAGGGTTTTGAGCGTGCGCCGGATGGCAGCCTGGTGGCCGAAGGCACACCGGTTCAACTGCTGCCCGGCCAGGTTGAGGCGGTGTCGCCCAAAATCGGCGATATCCATCAGGTCAGCAATGCCCACAGCGACCAGGTGTCGATCAGCATTCACGTGTACGGCGCCAATATTGGTGCCGTGCGCCGTGCGGTGTATCAGCCCGACGGCAGCGAGAAACTGTTTATCTCCGGTTATTCCAACGCCTACCTCCCGAATATCTGGGATTTGTCCAAAGAAAAGAGCCCTGCCCTATGACCACCGTATCGAACCACAGCTTCGCCCAGATTCGCCAGGCCCTGTTGGACCGTGAAGAAGTCGCCTTGGTCGACGTGCGCGAAGAAGCGCTCTTTGCCGAGTCGCACCCGCTGTTCGCTGCGAATATCCCGCTGTCCAAGCTGGAGCTGGAGGTGTATGCGCGCATTCCCCGTCGCGATACCCAAGTGACGGTCTATGACAATGGCGAAGGGTTGGCCGAACGTGCCGCCGCACGCCTGGTTGCGTTGGGCTACACCCAGGTCAGCTTGCTCGAAGGTGGCCTGGACGGTTGGCGCCGCGCCGGTGGCGAGCTGTTTATCGACGTCAACGTACCGAGCAAAGCCTTCGGCGAGTTGGTTGAGAGTGAGCGCCACACGCCCTCCTTGGCCGCCGAAGAAGTGCAGGCGCTGCTCGACAGCCAGGCCGATGTGGTGGTGCTCGACGCGCGCCGCTTCGACGAATACCAGACCATGAGCATTCCTACCGGCATCAGTGTGCCGGGTGCCGAACTGGTGCTACGCGCCCGTGAACTGGCACCGGACCCGGCCACCCGTATCATCGTCAACTGCGCCGGGCGCACCCGCAGCATTATCGGCACGCAGTCGCTGATCAACTCAGGCATCGCCAACCCGGTGTCGGCACTGCGTAACGGCACTATCGGCTGGACCCTGGCCGGGCAGAAACTCGCCCATGGCCAAGCGCGCCGCTTTGCGCCGACCCGCGAAGAACACCGCCAGATCGCCGCACGGGATGCGCGCCGGGTGGCCGACAAGGCGCGGGTTGGCCGCGCCACGCTCGCCGACCTGCAACGCTGGCAGCAAGAACCCAAGCGCACCACGTACCTGTTCGATGTGCGCACGCCGGAGGAATTCGAAGCCGGCCATCTGCCGGGCGCGCGCTCCACACCCGGCGGCCAGCTGGTGCAGGAAACCGACCATGTGGCCAGCGTGCGCGGAGCGCGCTTGGTGCTGGCCGATGACGACGGCGTGCGGGCGAACATGTCCGCCTCATGGCTCGCGCAATTGGGCTGGGAGGTGTACGTGCTGGACGACCTGCAAGCGGCGAACTTCAGCGAACAAGGCGCCTGGGTAGCGCCGGTCCCGGCACCCTTGCAGGCCGAACTGATCAGCCCCCACACCCTTGCCGAGTGGCTACCCCATGGCGACACGGCGGTGCTGGATTTCACCC
The DNA here is from genome assembly GCF_005863185.1 of Pseudomonas edaphica. Lineage (GTDB taxonomy): Bacteria > Pseudomonadota > Gammaproteobacteria > Pseudomonadales > Pseudomonadaceae > Aquipseudomonas > Aquipseudomonas edaphica. The sequence continues at coordinate 2,952 of NZ_VBVZ01000325.1, read as the reverse complement.
CCAGCGTCAACTACGTCAAACGCCATATCCCCGGTGCCTTCTGGGTCTTGCGTGCGCAATTGGCCAACGCACTGGCCAAGGTGCCGCCTGCCGAACGTTATGTGCTGACCTGCGGCACCAGCCAACTGGCGCGCCTGGCAGTCGCCGAGGTCGAAGCCATCACCGGCAAGCCGGTGTTCCTGCTGCAAGGGGGCACGCTTAACTGGATCGCCGAAAAACTGCCACTGGAAGAAGGCGAGACCCATCTCGCGTCACCGCGTATCGACCGCTATCGCCGCCCGTACGAAGGCACCGACAGCCCGAAGGAAGCCATGCAGGCGTATCTGGACTGGGAATTCGGCCTGGTCGACCAATTGGCGCGCGATGGCACCCACGGTTTCTACGTGATCTGAACCACCTTCACGCCTGCCCCACACCGGGGCAGGCCGCACCGACCCCTTGCCAGGCGGAGGTAACCCACACTTTTTCAATTTGCCTGGGATTTATCCATCATGGTCTTTAGCACGCCCTTCAAACACCTGCTGCTGAGCAGCGCCCTGGCCCTCGGCCTGATCAGCACTGCACACGCCGCCGACCTGCAACCGCTGCGGGTGGCCAACCAGAAATCCACGATCAAGGCGCTGCTGGAAGCCTCTGGCGAAACCAAAAACGTGCCCTATCAGATCCAGTGGTCGGAGTTCCCTTCCGCCTCGCCGCTGGGCGAAGCCCTGAACGCAGGTGCCGTCGATATCGGCGCCCTCGGCGATGCGCCGTATGTGTTCGCCTTGGGCGCCGGGGCCGCGCTCAAGGTGGTCAGCATCATCCACGCCGAAGGGCGCAACACCACCGCCCTGGTGGTGCCCAAGGACTCGCCGATCAAGACGGCCGCCGACCTCAAGGGCAAGAAAATCGTCACCGGGCGCGGCTCCATCGGGCACTACCTGGCGATCAGGGCCTTGGCCAGCGCAGGCCTGACGACCAAGGATGTGCAATTCATTTTCCTGCTGCCCGCTGAATCCCGGCTGGTACTCGATAACGGCACCGTTGATGCCTGGGCCACTTGGGATCCCTACACCACGGTGGTCACCTCACAAAGCCACGCCCGCGTCCTGGTCAGCGGCAAACAGTTGTTGAGCAACCACCTGTATTTCGCCGCCACCAGCCAGGCCATCGCCAACAAACGCCCGCAACTGGATGACTTCGTGGCCCGCGTCGACCGTGCCTACGCCTGGGCCAACACACACCCGGATGAATACGCCGCTGCCCAAGCCAAAATTACCGGCCTGCCCTTGGCGGTGCACCTGGAGGTGGCCAAAGACACGCAACTGAACCCCGTGGTGATTGACGACAGCGTGATCAAGGGCCTGCAAGCCACCGCCGACACCTATCAGCAAGAAGGCCTGCTGCCCAAGCGCATCGACGTGTCCCAGGGTTTCGACACCAGCTTTAACGCCGAACGTTTTCCCACTTCCCAAGCATCGCGCTAAGCAAGGAGCCGCATATGAGCACGCCACGTCATCTGAAACTGGGCGCTATGGTCCACGGTGTCGGTCACGGCTGGGGCGAATGGCGCCATCCGCAGGCGCAACCGAATGCCAGTACCAACTTTGGCTTCTACAAACAGCAGGCCGAGTTGGCCGAAAGCGCCAAGTTCGACTTCGTGTTTATCGCCGACAGCCTGCACATTCACGCCAAATCCAGCCCGCACTACCTCAACCGTTTCGAGCCGCTGACCCTTCTCTCGGCCCTTGCCGCGTTGACCACCCACATCGGCCTGGTCGCCACCGTGACCGTCAGCTACACCGAGCCCTACCAGGTGGCGCGCCAGTTCGCCTCTTTGGACCATATCAGCGGCGGCCGCGCCGGCTGGAACGTGGTCACCTCCTGGCTGAGCGGCACCGCCGACAACTTCGGCAAAGCCGAGCACCCGCCCCACGCCGTGCGCTACCGCATCGCCAAGGAACACTTGAACGTGGTCAAGGGCCTGTGGGATTCCTGGGAAGACGACGCCTTTGCCTACAACAAGCAGAGCGGCGAATTTTTCACCCCCGACAAGCTGCACGCGCTGAACCACAAGGGCGAGTTTTTCTCGGTCAAAGGCCCGCTGAACATCGCCCGCTCGCGTCAGGGCCAGCCGGTGATTTTCCAGGCGGGCACCTCTGAAGATGGGCGCAACTTTGCCGCTGAGCATTCCGATGCGATTTTTGTGCATGTTGAGACGATCGAAGAAGCCAAGGCTTACTCGGCTGATTTGAAACGCCGCGCCAAGGGTTTTGGCCGTGATGCGGGCAGCCTGTCGATTTTGCCGGGCATTCGTCCGATTGTCGGGCGCGATGCTGCCGAGGTGGAAAGCCGCTATCAGCAGGCCGTGGATCTGGTCACCGTCGAAGATGCGATTGTGGCGCTGGGCCGCCCCTTCAACGACCACAACTTCAGCCAATACCCATTGGACGAACCCTTCCCGGAACTTGGCGACCTGGGCAGCAACAGCCAGAAAGGCGGTTCTGACCGTATCAAGCAACTGGCCAGGGACGAAGGCCTGACCCTGCGCGAAGTGGCCTTGCGCTTTTCGCGGCCCAAGCGCGAGTTTGTCGGCACTCCGGACCAGGTTGCCGATGCCATCCAAACCTGGTTCGAGTCCGGCGCCAGCGACGGTTTCATCATCAACTCGGTACTGCCCGATGGCTTGCAGTACTTCACCGAACTGGTGGTGCCAGTGCTGCAACAACGCGGGCTGTTTCGCAGCGAATACAGCGGCCAGACCTTGCGCGACAACCTGGGGCTGGAGGTGCCGACCAATCGGTACAGCGAAGTGGAAGTGCAACAGGAAGCGCTGGCATGAGTGAACCTCTCAACCGACCAGCCAAGGTGGGAGCTGGCTTGCCTGCGATAGCGGTCTCTGGGCCTGCCTTGCGGGTGGCTGATACACCGCCTTCGCAGGCAAGCCAGCTCCCACAAGGGCCGGCGCAATTC
>NZ_VBVZ01000324.1 GCF_005863185.1 Pseudomonas edaphica | reverse complement strand
GAAGCCAAGGGTGGCCAGCAGGCAGAAAACAACACGGGAACAATCAACAGGCGGTATGAAAAAGCCATGGGACTCGACAACTGAAAGCGAGCGCCAAGGCTAGCGCAACGCCCGGGCGAGAGCCAGTGCTGACACATTTGGTAGCGGCTGGCGCGCCCTGGCGTTTACCGGATCATCAGATGGCCAGAATCGCCTGGGCCAGTTGTGCGTCGGTCGCTGTGTTCAGTTGTGGGGCTTGTTGGCGGATCTGGGCCAGGGCGCTTTCCAGTTTCACACCACGAATGGCGCCTTCGCTGGCAACAAAGCTGGCAGCGTCGTCACGGGCGGCTTGCACGACTTTGTTGTCACGCAGGGACGACGTGGCATCGGAGCTGGCATCGGAAGTGGCTTTGAGGGCGCCGACGATCGAGTCGGTGGTCACGATAAGGCTGCTCGCGTTGGCGTTGGCGGCCAGGGCCAACAGGGTGGCAGCACTCAGCAGGCGAAGACGGGACATGGAAAAACTCCTGTAGAAGATCAAATAAAAGCGGCGCAAAGCGGCCACTGTGAAACGGACATTGCTGCGGATTAAGCATCAGACGTCCGCTCTACAAGGTTCGCCACGTAATAACGGGATCTTAAGCTGCCGCTTATCCGTTCGGAAAGCCTCTATCTGCCTAGTCACGCCAGAAAGGTTTGGACAGCTCGGCAGTACGGTCGCCCTGGCTGATGCCGGCGTCGGCTAATTCACGTGGGTCAAGTTGCGCAAGTTGGCGGCGTTCATGGGCCTGCCGCGCCCATCTGCCCAGGGCGCAAGCCATTCGAATGATCAACTGTTTGTAACGCGAGGTCTGTGTGTTCATGACGGCGGCCTTCCATGAGGTCTTGGAACACCATCTTGGGCGGCCAGCTTTTACCAATACAGATACACCAAAGTTAAATTGTACCGTCTAATTGTTATGTTATTTAAACTGTACTGGTCCTTATCTCTGGGGTCTGTTTTAGCCGTGTAAAGTTTGAAACCCGGAAACAACAAAGCCCGCCTCCGGTTTCCCGGGGCGGGCTTTGTTTTGTTAAATCAGGGTGCTGGCGGTGGACCCGGCGGGTCAGGGCCAGCGGGCGCCAATTAGCGCCAGAACGGCTTGCTCAGCTCTTCGTAGCGTTGAGCTTCGCTGATACCGGCGTCAGCCAGCAGACGCGAATCCAGACGAGCCAGTTGATGGCGGCTGGAGATGCGGCGCTGCCACAACATCAGGTTGGCGAGAACGCGCAAAGGCAGGGAAGCCTGGGTGTTTACAGCTTTTTCTTCGAAGAACAGATCGGAACTGAGTGTACGTTCCATGATGACATCCTTCCGCTTGTGGCGGGATTAGGTAGTGGTTTAACTGATGCCAATGATCCTCCTCCGACGCAAGACTCTCTAGATACAGTTCACCTGTATTGTGAGGGGCCAGTTAACTGTTTATAGCGGCTGTACTGTACGGAAATGGGGCAACTGTACCTGTCTGCACTTTATCGGTGCGAAATTGGCATTTGCGGTGGGGTTCGTAAGAGAATTCAGTAGGAAATGACCGGTACAGCAGTACAGTTTTTTCAAAATGTACGGCTGTGGTCACCGAGCTGAACAAACTGTGTTTGCATCAGCTCGGATCTGTATCAATCAAGCCTTGAGCATATGCCCGGTTTCTTCCAGGTTGATGTGCCAACTCAGTGCTTCGCGCAGGATGTGCGGAGTATGCCCACCGATCGCGCAGGCAGCGTTGAAGTAACTGTTCAGCGCATCGCGGTAAGCCGGGTGCACGCAATTGTCGATGATCACCCGTGCGCGCTCGCGTGGCGCCAGGCCACGCAGGTCAGCGAGGCCAACCTCGGTCACCAGAATGTCCACGTCATGCTCGGTATGGTCCACATGGCTGACCATCGGCACCACGCTGGAGATCGCGCCGCCCTTGGCAATCGACTTGGTGACGAAAATCGCCAGGTGCGCGTTACGCGCGAAGTCTCCGGAGCCGCCAATCCCATTCATCATCCGCGTGCCGCAGACGTGGGTGGAGTTGACGTTGCCGTAGATGTCGAACTCAAGCGCAGTGTTGATACCGATAATGCCCAGGCGCCGAACCACTTCAGGGTGGTTGGAGATTTCCTGTGGGCGCAGTACCAGCTTGTCCTTGTAGTGTTCCAGGTTACCGAACACGTCGGCGTTGCGTCGCTCCGACAAGGTGATGGAGCTGCCGGAAGCAAAGCTCAGCTTGCCCGCATCGATCAGGTCGAAGGTCGAGTCCTGCAACACTTCCGAATACATGGTCAGGTCTTCGAATGGCGATTCGATCAGGCCGCACATCACCGCGTTGGCGATGTTGCCGATCCCGGCCTGCAGCGGGCCGAGCTTGTTGGTCATGCGCCCGGCGTCGACTTCCTGCTTGAGGAAGTTGATCAGATGGTTAGCGATGCCTTGGGTGTCGGCGTCCGGTGGTGTCACGGTTGAGGCGGAGTCGGCCTGATTGGTGATCACGATGGCGACGATTTTTTCCGGCGGGATCGGAATCGCGGTACTGCCGATGCGGTCGTCGACCTTGACCAGTGGGATTGGCGTGCGCGTCGGCCGGTAGGTCGGGATATAGATGTCGTGCAGCCCTTCCAGGTTCGGGTTGTGCGCCAGGTTGATCTCGACAATCACTTGTTTGGCGAAAATCGCAAAGCTGGCCGAGTTGCCCACGGAGGTGGTGGGCACGATGTGTCCTTGTTCGGTGATCGCGACGGCTTCGATCACGGCGATGTCCGGCAACTTGAGCTGGTTGTTGCGCAGTTGCTCGACGGTTTCCGACAGGTGCTGGTCGATAAACATCACTTGGCCTGCGTTGATCGCCTTGCGCAGTGTGCTGTCGACTTGAAACGGCATGCGGCGCGACAAAACGCCGGCCTCGGTCAGTTGCTTGTCCAAGTCATTGCCCAGGCTGGCACCGGTCATCAGGGTGATTTTCAGCGGCGAAGTCTTGGCGCGTTCGGCCAGGGCGTGGGGGACGGCCTTGGCTTCACCGGCACGGGTGAAGCCGCTCATGCCGACGGTCATGCCGTCCTCGATCAGTGCGGCGGCATCTGCCGCGCTCATGACCTTGTTCAACAACGAAGGCAAGCGGATACGATCACGGTACATGAATTGTTATCTCAGGCTACGGAAGCAAGGTGGGCAGTGTAGTGATTTCAAAAAAATTCGGCCCGCTACCATGGTCGAATGCCAGGCAGCGATTTAGAGCCTTTGGTCGGGTTTCACGTGAGTACAAAGCGGAACGCCGAGCATTCCCGGATGCATTCCCACGCAGAGCTTGGGAACAATAAAAAAACCCCAGCCTACTGGAGGCCAGGGTTTCGTGTATTGCGCTGGCGCAGTGTTATTCGACGGCTTTGACCATATCTTCGATGACTTTCTTGGCATCACCGAAGACCATCATGGTCTTGTCCAGGTAGAACAGCTCGTTATCCAGACCGGCGTAGCCGCTGGCCATCGAGCGCTTGTTGACGATGATGGTCTTGGCCTTGAATGCCTCAAGGATCGGCATACCGGCAATCGGTGAGTTAGGGTCGTTCTTGGCGGCCGGGTTGACCACGTCGTTGGCGCCCAACACCAGCACCACGTCGGCCTGGCCGAACTCGGAGTTGATGTCTTCCATCTCGAACACTTGGTCGTAAGGCACTTCCGCCTCGGCCAGCAGCACGTTCATGTGCCCAGGCATACGGCCCGCTACCGGGTGGATCGCGTACTTCACGGTCACGCCACGGTGTGTCAGCTTTTCGGTCAGCTCTTTAAGGGCGTGTTGCGCCCGAGCGACTGCCAGGCCGTAGCCGGGAACGATGATCACGGTGTCGGCGTTGGTCAGCAGGAACGTGGCGTCGTCCGCCGAACCGGATTTCACCGGACGCGCTTCTTTGGAGCCTGCCGCTGCGCCGGCATCTGCTGTGTTGCCGAAGCCACCGAGCAGCACATTAAAGAAGGAGCGGTTCATTGCCTTGCACATGATGTACGACAGAATCGCGCCGCTGGAGCCCACCAGGGAGCCGGCGATGATCAGCATCGAGTTGTTCAGCGAGAAGCCGATGCCCGCCGCTGCCCAACCGGAGTAGCTGTTGAGCATCGAGACAACGACCGGCATGTCGGCGCCGCCGATCGGGATGATGATCAGCACGCCCAGCACGAAAGCCAGGGCCAGCATCAACGCGAACGCAGTGAGGTTGCCGGTGAACATGAAAGCCAGGCCCAGGCCCAGGGTTGCCAGGCCGAGCACCAGGTTCAGTTTGTGCTGGCCACCGAACTGTACCGGTGCGCCCTGGAACAGGCGGAACTTGTACTTGCCCGAGAGTTTGCCGAATGCGATCACCGAACCGGAGAAGGTAATTGCACCAATGGCTGCGCCGAGGAACAGTTCCAGGCGGTTGCCCGCAGGAATCGAGTCGCCCAGGTGTTTGACGATGCCCAAGGATTGCGGCTCGACCACGGCTGCAATCGCGATGAATACCGCCGCCAGGCCGATCATGCTGTGCATGAAGGCAACCAGCTCTGGCATCTTGGTCATTTCTACGCGCTTGGCCATGATCGAACCGGCGGTGCCGCCGATCAGCAGGCCGACGATCACGTAACCGATACCGGCTGTTGCAAGCTCAGCGCCGAGCTTGTAGATGAGGCCCACGGTCGTCAGCACCGCCAGCGCCATGCCGAGCATGCCGAACAGGTTGCCGCGTCGCGATGTGGTTGGGTGCGACAGGCCTTTGAGGGCCTGGATAAAGCAGATCGACGCGATCAAGTAGAGCGTCGTAACCAAATTCATGCTCATTACTTTGGCGCCTCTTCTTTTGCTTTCGGGGCTTTCTTCTTGAACATCTCCAGCATCCTGCGCGTGACCAGGAACCCGCCGAATACGTTAACCGCCGCCAAGGCCACGGCCAGGGTGCCCATGGTTTTACCCAGTGGTGTCACGGTGAGGGCTGCGGCGAGCATGGCGCCGACGATTACGATCGCAGAGATCGCGTTGGTCACCGCCATCAGTGGTGTGTGCAGCGCGGGTGTGACGTTCCAGACCACGTGGTAACCGACATAAATCGCCAGCACAAAGATGATCAGGTTGTAGATACCGGGGGAGATAAGCTCTTCCATCGTCTGAATCCCTGCTTAGGCGTTTTTGCGGATGACTTGGCCGTCGCGGCACATCAGGCACGCGGCGACGATGTCGTCTTCGAGGTTGATTTCAAACTGCCCTTCCTTGGTGAAGACCAGCTTCAGGAAGTCCAGCAGGTTGCGCGCATATAAAGCAGAAGCATCGGCGGCGACGGCACCGGCCAGGTTGGTCGGGCCGCAAATGGTCACGCCGTTTTCCACCACGACTTGGTCGGCGACGGTCAGTGGGCAGTTGCCACCCTGGGCGGCGGCGAGGTCGATGACCACCGAACCCGGCTTCATTTGTGCGACGGTTTCGGCACTGAGCAAGGTCGGGGCTTTGCGGCCCGGGATCAGCGCAGTAGTGATGACGATGTCCGCTTGTTTGGCGCGTTCATGCACGGCCAGGGCCTGGCGCTGCATCCAGCTCGATGGCATCGGGCGCGCGTAACCGCCGACACCGACCGCGCATTCACGCTCCTCATCGGTTTCGTAGGGCACGTCGACGAACTTGGCGCCGAGGGACTCGATCTGCTCTTTTACGGCAGGGCGCACGTCAGACGCTTCGATCACGGCACCCAGGCGTTTCGCTGTAGCGATGGCTTGCAGGCCTGCGACACCCGCGCCGAGGATCAGCACGCGCGCGGCTTTGACGGTGCCGGCGGCAGTCATCAGCATCGGCATGAAGCGTGGGTAGTGATGGGCTGCCAGCAATACGGCTTTATAGCCGGCAATGTTGGCCTGTGACGACAGCACGTCGAGGCTTTGGGCTCGCGAGGTACGTGGCGCAGCTTCGAGCGCGAAGGCGGTAATGCCTCGCTCTGCCAGCTTGGCGATGGTTTCGTTGCTGAACGGGTTGAGCATGCCCACCAACACGGTGCCGCTTTTGATCAGCGTCAGTTCGCTGTCGCTGGGGGCAACCACCTTGAGAATCAGCTCGGCGCCAAACGCGTCGCTGGCGCTGCCAATGGTTGCGCCTGCCGTTTCATAGGCACTGTCGACGATGCTGGCGGTAATGCCTGCGCCGCTTTGTACAGTGACCTTATGGCCCTGGCCGATCAGCTTCTTGATGGTTTCCGGGGTGGCAGCCACCCGCGTTTCACCGGTCTGGGTTTCGAGAGGAACACCAATGTGCACGTCAAATCTCCTGCATGATCTTTTTGCTTTTGATCTTTTTGTAAAAAGGCCAGTGCACCGTGAGGGGCGCAGCTGGGGCGGCCGATCAGCACGATCCCGCTGAAATGACAGCGGGGCGCGGCATTTTGCAGGCGAACTTTACGGCCTTCAAGGGATTATGACGGGTGACGAAAAATTAACTACAAGTCACCCTGTGACTGATTGTCGCAACATGGCAAAATAACCTCTTTAAATACAGGTGTTTAAAGGGTTTTAGAGGGTTGTAGACGGTTTTCCTATCTTTGCCGTGAATGGTCGGGCATTGGCAGCTGATAGTCGCTACAAGCCTTGTCAATCATGGCGTTAAGCTCATTTTTACGCTGAGAGGTACAGTCTTCCAAAACACGACATATAGTTACATCTGTAGGCGCTTAATTTACTTGACTACAAGGTCAATAAAATAACCTTGCCCTTTAAATGCTGGGGTTATAGCGCTGTGACTGGTCGATCAGCCAATCTCTAAACGCGTGCAGCGACGCAGATTCGACTTTTCTTTCGGGAATCATCAGGTAGTAAGCCTTTGTGCTGCTCAGCGCTTCGAGGCTTGCGATCACCAGATGCTTCTCCTCCAGCTCGCGCTGGATGAGGAAAGGCGGAATCAGCGCGATCCCCATGTCATGCATGGCTGCCTGCGACAACATCGAGAATAGCTCGTAACGCGGGCCTGTCATGTCGCGAGGTATGTT
>NZ_VBVZ01000323.1 GCF_005863185.1 Pseudomonas edaphica | reverse complement strand
GTAATGATGCTGTCGATGGAGAACACCAGGTCGAGCAACAGGATCTGCCCAATCGCGGCGGCAAAGCCGATGGCCACGGTGTTGCTGACGCTGGCTTCCTCCTCGGGCTCCGGGTCCATGCTGTGGTGGATCTCGGTGGTGGCCTTCCACACCAGGAACAGGCCACCGGCGATCAGGATCATGTCCTTCCAGGAAAACGCCTGGCCGAAAATTTCGAACACCGGCGCGGTCAGTTGCACGATAAACGCGATGGTACTCAACAGGCCCAGACGCAGGATCAACGCCATGCTGATGCCTATACGCCGCGCTTTGGCCCGGTGTTTTTCGGGCAGCTTGTTGGTGAGGATCGAGATGAAGATCAGGTTGTCGATGCCCAGCACGATTTCCATGACGATCAAGGTGGCCAGTGCCACCCAGGCGGTCGGGCTGGCGGCCAGTTGTAAAAGGTAGTCCATAGGTCAGTCCTGACGTTGTGCTGGGAAATTAAGCTTCTTTACGCTGGGTTTCAGATTCTTTTTCGGCCTGCTCAGCGTCTTTTTCAGGTTTGATCAAACCTTGGGTCGCTTCACTCAATGCCTGCTCGGCGGCCTTGTGGGTGTCATCGATGGCTTGTTTGGCCGATTCGGTGGCTTTGCCCAGCACCTGCTGCGCGCTCTTTTCGACTTGATCACAGCCGCTGATCATCACCAATGAAAGCGCAAGTACGGACGCCGCGCCCAGGGAATTGAGTTTCATCATGTATTCCTCGTTAGAACCATTGGGTCCAAATAGTGGCCCCTCGATAGCGAGGCATTCTATGCAGCTGAACAGTTCAGTAAAATTCGTATTTTTCTCACGTATACTTCGGTTTTTACGAAGTGTAGACCGCCATGCTCAATTATCGACAATTGCATTACTTCTGGGTGGTGGCCAAGACCGGCAGTATTGTGCGCGCCTGTGAGCAACTGAACCTCACGCCGCAGACCATCAGCGGCCAGATCAGCCTGCTGGAGCAGACCTTTGGTATCGCCCTGTTTCAGCGTGTCGGTCGCCAATTGGAACTCACCGAAGCCGGGCGACGGGCCTTGCCCTATGCCGAGCAGATGTTCCAGACCGGTAACGAGCTGGAAGCCATGTTGCGCGCAGCACCCGACGAACAGCAGATCCTGTTTCGGGTCGGGGTCGCGGATGTGGTGCCAAAATCCATCGTTTATCGGCTGATCGCGCCGACCATGGAGTTGAGCGAGCCGATGCGCATCACCTGCCGCGAAGACAAACTCGAACGGTTATTGGCCGACCTGGCGATCCAGCGCCTGGACCTGGTGATCTCCGACAGCCCTATGCCCACGCATCTGGACATCAAAGGCTACAGTCAGAAACTCGGGGAATGCGGCATCAGCTTTTTCGCCACCCAGGCATTGGCGGACCAATACGGCGGCGATTTCCCACACTGCCTGCAGGGCGCGCCGTTATTGATTCCGGGCGCAGAGACGGTGGTGCGCAGCCGCTTGCAGCGCTGGTTTGCCGAGCAGCAGATCCAGCCGAAGATCATCGGCGAGTTCGACGACAGCGCGTTGATGCAGGCATTTGGCCAATCCGGCAGCGGGATTTTTATCGCTCCCAGCGTGATCGCCGATGAGGTGGTGCGCCAATATGGCGTGGCGCTGATCGGCCAGACCGATGCGGTCACCGAGTCGTTCTACGCGATCTCGGTGGAGCGCAAGATCAAGCACCCCGGCATCGTGGCGATTACCGAAGGGGCGCGGCGCGAGCTGTTTACCGCCCTGCCCTGACGGCAAGGTGTGGGAGCTGGCTTGCCTGCGATAGCATCACCTCGGTCTTACTGATACACCGAGGTGCCTGCATCGCGGGCAAGCCCGGCTCCCACATAAGCCTGATCCCGTCCCAGCCAGGCTGACTCAGGCGCTGGACGCCATCGGCTGCTCGGCGGTCATCAACCACAGCGCCAGCAGGATCGATACGAGGATAAATCCGGACGCCGCAAACCCCAGGCTGGCAAGGCCAAGGGTGTCGATCACATGCCCACCCACCATTGCCCCCAGGCCAATACCCAAGTTGGCGCCAGCGATATTCAGCGACGCCGCAAACGCCGGGGCGTGGGGCGCGGCTTTCATCAGGCGCACATGGCTGACCAGAAACATCGCCGCTTGGGTCACGCCCCACACTGCCATCGCCGCTGCCAGGCCGAGGGTGGAGTGAATCGCCGGGACCACCGCGACCATGCCGGCGATCATGAACCCGCAAAACACCATGGACGCAATCAGCGGGTGACGATCCACCGCACGCCCGCCGAGGGCGTTGCCGATCAGGCCCACTGCGCCAAAACCCATCAGGCACCAGCCCACCAGCGTGCCGTCGAAGCCGGCCAGGCGCTCAAGGATGTCTGCCAGGTAGGTGTAAGCGGTAAACATGCCGCTGAAGACCAGGATCGACAGCAGGATATGGCCCTGCATCAACGGGTTGCGCAGGAGCTTGAACTGCGAGCGCAGGCTCACCTGATCGTTCTTGGGTGTGGTCACCGGCAGGTAGATAAACAGCAGCAAGGCCTTGGCCAACGCCACCACGGCGAGAATCGCAAACGCCGTGCGCCAGCCGAACATATCGGAGATCAAGGTGCCAACCGGAATGCCGAACACCGTGGCGCAGACAATCCCGAAACCGATCTTTTCAATGGCCCGGCCGGCAAACTCCGGCCCGACGATATCCACCGCTGTTTCACTCGCCAAGGCCCAAAACACTGGCAACCCCAACGCCGGAATCAAGCGCGCCAAGGCCATGACCCAGATGTTCGGCGCCAATGCCGCCACGGTATTAGCCAGCGCAAACATGATCAGGATGCAGATAAACAGGCGCTTGCGCTGGAACCGCGCGAAGTATGCGGTCAGGAACGGCCCGAATGCCGCCACGGTAAACGCGAACAACGTCACCAGCAGCCCGGCCTGGGACACGCTGACGTTCAGGTCGCGGGCGATCGACGGCAGCAGCCCGACAATGATGAATTCTGTGGTCAGCACGGTAAAACCGGCGGCCGACAGCAGCAGGATAGGGAACAACATGAAAACTCCAGAAACGACGACATCAACGACAGCCCGAAGGGCTCGCTGACGGAGAGGAAAGATGAGAGGCCGCAATCTTAACAGAATAGGTCTTGGCCTGGCCAAACCCTACAGTTGCGGGTGACGGAATGCCGCACCGAAACGGGACGCTTCCTACAGCATGTTAGACTTTGGGCCTGCTTCCTACGTCGCTCTGTGCCTGCAATGCTGCGTCCTACTAAAAAAACTAGAGACAACTGTTTATGACTGCTGCCCCTTCCCTGCTGCAACGACTGATGCGCGTCAGCCTGGTCACCCAAATTGTCATCGGCCTGGTGGCCGGTATCTTACTGGCCTTGCTGTTGCCCGAGGCTGCGCGAGCCACTGGTTTTATCGGCAAGGTGTTTGTCACCGCGCTGAAGGCCGTTGCGCCGATTCTGGTGTTTGTCTTGGTCATGGCGTCTATCGCCAACCATAAACATGGCCAGGAAACCCATATCAAGCCAATCCTGTTCCTTTACCTGCTCGGCACCTTTGCCGCTGCCGTCGTTGCAGTGGTTGCCAGCATGCTGTTCCCGTCGCCTTTGGTGCTGGCTACCCATGACGCCACCGTCAGCGCCCCCGGCGGCATCGGCGAAGTGCTGCAAAGCCTGCTGCTGAGCGTGGTGGATAACCCGGTGAGCGCGCTGATGAATGCCAACTTTATCGGCATCCTGGCCTGGGCCATCGGCATGGGCATCGCGATTCGCCATGCAGGTGTTACCACCCGCACGGTGCTCGATGACCTGTCCAATGGCGTCACCCTGATCGTGCGCGTCGTCATCCGCTTTGCGCCGCTGGGTATCTTCGGCCTGGTGGCCTCGACCCTGGCCACCTCCGGTTTCGGCGCCCTGCTCGGCTATGCCCACCTGCTGGTGGTGCTGATCGGCTGCATGCTGTTTGTCGCACTGGTGATCAACCCCGCCATCGTGTTCTGGAAACTGCGCCGCAACCCTTATCCGCTGGTGCTGATGTGCTTGCGCGAAAGCGGCATCACCGCATTCTTCACGCGCAGTTCGGCGGCGAATATTCCGGTGAACCTGGCGCTGAGCAAACGCCTGGGCCTGCATGAAGACACTTACTCGGTGTCGATCCCGCTGGGCGCCACCATCAATATGGCCGGCGCGGCGATTACCATCACCGTGTTGACCCTGGCCGCTGTGCACACGCTCGGTATTGCCGTGGACCTGCCAACCGCCGTGCTGCTCAGCGTGGTCGCGGCGGTATGTGCCTGCGGCGCGTCGGGTGTGGCCGGTGGCTCGTTGCTGCTGATTCCCCTGGCGTGCAGCCTGTTCGGCATTCCCAGCGAGATCGCCATGCAGGTGGTGGCCGTAGGCTTCATCATCGGTGTGCTGCAGGACTCGGCGGAAACCGCGCTCAACTCGTCCACCGATGTGCTGTTCACGGCAGCCGCCTGCCTGGGCAAGGAAGAGCAAACGGCTTAACTATCCAGGCGTAAAAAAGCCCGGGGCGTTCGACAGCAACGATCCCGGGCTTTTTTGTATCTGGATGCTTAGAAAGCGCCCATGTAATCGCGTTTGCCCACTTCCACACCGTTGTGACGCAGCAAAGCGTAAGCGGTGGTGACGTGGAAGAAGAACTGCGGCAGGCCATAGGTCAGCAGGTAAGACTGACCGCTGAAGCGCTTCTCTTTCGGCGTGCCTGGGCGGGTGATGATCTCGATGCCTTCCTTGCCGTCGATTTGCTCAGGCTTGATGGTGTCGACAAATGCCAGCACCTTGGCGATCAGTGCTTGCAGATCGGCGAAGGTCACTTCGCTGTCTTCGTACTTCGGCACTTCGATCTCGGCCAGGCGCGCGGAAACGCCCTTGGCGAAGTCGACGGCGATCTGCACTTGGCGCACCAGCGGGAACATGTCCGGGAACAGACGCGCTTGCAGCAAGGCATTGGGTTCGATGTTCTTGGCGGTGGCGTGGGCTTCGGCTTTGTTCAGCACGTCGCTCAGCGCGTTGAGCATTTGCTTGAAGACCGGGATGGAGGCGGCGTACAGGGAAATAGTCATGACAGTCTCACGGTGATGGCAGGGTTTGGAACCAGCGGCGATTATAGCCATGCCTGCGGCTTGTCTTTTATTTTTTCAGGATTAGGCTAGTGAGCTTCACTGCATAGGGAAAGCGCGATGACCGCCGAGCACGACACCGACACCCCTGAGCCGCGCCTGAACAGCACGGAAATCCGCATCCTGGGCTGCCTGATCGAAAAACAGGCGACCAACCCGGAAACCTACCCGCTCACACTCAATGCGCTGGTGCTGGCCTGCAACCAGAAGACCAGCCGGGAACCGGTGACCAACTTGAGCCAGGGCCAGGTCGGCCAGAGCCTGCGGGTGCTCGAGGGCCAAGGCTTTACCCGCCTGGTGATGGGCAGCCGCGCCGACCGCTGGGAGCATCGGGTGGACAAGGCACTGGAGCTGGTGCCGGCCCAGGTAATCCTGATCGGGCTGCTGTTTCTGCGCGGGCCGCAGACCGTCAACGAACTGCTGACCCGCAGCGGGCGCATGCATGACTTTGAAGATGCCGAACAGGTCGTGCACCAGCTTGAACGCCTGATTGCGCGCGGGCTGGCAGTATTGGTGCCGCGCCAGGCAGGGCAACGGGAAGATCGTTATACCCATGCGTTGGGGGATCCGGCGGATATTGAGGCGATCATCGCGGCACGCGGGAGCCCGGTGGAGCGTTCGGCCGGCGGAGTTTCGGTGGAGCGTATTGAGGAGCTTGAAGCCAGGATCGCAGCGTTGGAAGAGCGCCTGGCCCAGTTGGAACAGGCTTAACCCGATTAAAAATGGGAGCGGGCTTGCCCGCGATTGCGGTGGGTCAGTGATGTATAAGGCGGCTGACACGCCCTCATCGCGGGCAAGCCCGCTCCCACATTTGGATCTGCGCAGTGCTTTAATTTCGAGCGAAAGCCACTGCCGCCTGGAACTGTTCATCCGTCGGCCGCACACCGGTGTACAGCACAAACTGCTCCAACGCCTGGATTGCGATCACTTCCAACCCGGTAATCACTCGTTTGCCCTGGGCACGCCCGCGCACGATCAACGGCGTTTCGGCGGGGATCGCCACCACATCGAACACCGTGTCAGCAGCGTCCACAGCATCGGCCGCAAAGGCCAACTGGTCCGCTTCTGCACCGCCGGTCATGCCGATCGGCGTCACGTTGACCAGCATCTGCGGGCGCAACTCGCCCAGCTCTGCTTGCCACTCATACCCCAGGCTCTGCGCCAACGCCCGGCCCGCCGCTTCGTTGCGTGCCACAATCACGCCGTTGGCATAACCGCCGTCACGCAGGGCACTGGCCACCGCCTTGCCCATGCCGCCGCTGCCACGCAGCGCGAAGGTCGAATCCTTGGGCACCGCGTGCTTTTTCAGCAATTGTTCCACGGCAATGTAGTCGGTGTTGTAGGCCTTGAGATGGCCGTCGGTATTAACGATGGTGTTGAGCGAAGTAATGGCCTTGACCGAGGCATCCAACTCATCGACCAGGGCAATGGCAGCTTCCTTGAACGGCATGGACACCCCGCAACCACGGATGCCCAGCGCCCGAATGCCGCCGATCGCGCCGGGCAAATCCTGGCTGCTGAAGGCTTTATAGTAGAAGTTCAGCCCCAGCTGTTCGTACAGATGGTTGTGAAATCGCAAGCCAAAATTCCCGGGACGCGCCGACAATGACATGCACAGTTGGGTGTCCTTGTTGGGGTGCATCTGCATGGAAAACTCCTTTGAGTAAGCAAATCGGTACAGACCTTACACAACCTTTACCTAGCGGCGGTGCTGTTTTTCAGAAATACGTTGTCTTAAAAGTATCCCCGCGACAATCCTTGAGTCTATTGATTGCAGACCACAAGCGCAGGGGCTAACCGAGGAATGACCATGATTCGTAAAATCCCCAAAATCGCCTTGCTTATCGGCGCACTCGCTATGGCAGGCCAAGCCTCCGCCCACGGTGGTGGTTGGGGTGGCCC
>NZ_VBVZ01000322.1 GCF_005863185.1 Pseudomonas edaphica | reverse complement strand
CCGTGAAGGCGTGATCGTCGAAGTGGTGTCCCGTGCCCACGAGTCCATCGTTGGCCGTTACTTCGAAGAAGGCGGCATCGGCTTTGTAGTGCCGGATAACCCGAAGGTCCAGCAGGAAGTGCTGATCACCCCGGGTCGCAATGGCGCCGCCAAGGTCGGCCAGTTCGTCGAGGTGAAAATCACCCACTGGCCAACCGCGCGCTTCCAGCCACAGGGCGATATTGTTGAAGTGGTCGGCAACTACATGGCGCCGGGCATGGAAATCGACGTTGCGCTGCGCACCTACGATATTCCTCACGTCTGGCCGGAGGCTGTGCTCAAGGAGGCCGCCAAGCTCAAGCCGGAAGTGGAAGAGAAAGACAAAGAAAAACGCATCGACCTGCGCCATTTGCCGTTCGTCACCATCGACGGCGAAGATGCCCGCGACTTCGACGATGCGGTCTATTGCGAAGCCAAGCCTGGCAAGCTGCGCCTGTTCTCCGGCGGCTGGAAGTTGTTCGTCGCGATTGCCGACGTCTCCAGCTATGTGAAGATCGGTTCGGCCCTGGATAACGAAGCCCAGGTGCGCGGCAACTCCGTGTACTTCCCTGAGCGCGTGATCCCGATGCTGCCTGAGCAGCTGTCCAACGGCCTGTGCTCCCTGAACCCGAAAGTCGACCGTTTGGCCATGGTGTGCGAGATGACCATCTCCAAAACCGGCGAAATGACCGACTACCAGTTCTACGAAGCGGTGATCCACTCCCAGGCGCGCCTGACCTACAACAAGGTCAGCACCATCCTGGAAGCGCCGAAGACCAGCGAAGCCAAGGCCTTGCGTGGCGAATATGCCGACGTAGTGCCGCACCTCAAGCAGCTTTACGCGCTGTACAAGGTGTTGCTGGGCGCACGTCATGTGCGTGGCGCAATCGACTTTGAAACCCAGGAAACCCGGATTGTCTTCGGTTCCGAGCGCAAGATCGCGGCCATTACGCCGACCACGCGCAACGATGCGCACAAGCTGATTGAGGAGTGCATGCTGGCGGCCAACGTGGCCACCGCAGAGTTCCTCAAAAAGCACGAAATTCCTGCCCTGTACCGCGTGCACGACGGCCCGCCGCCGGAGCGTTTGGAAAAACTGCGCGCTTTCCTCGGTGAGCTTGGCCTGTCCCTGCACAAAGGCAAGGACGGCCCGACGCCGAAGGATTACCAGGCGCTGCTGGCCAGCATCAAGGACCGTCCGGATTACCACGTGATCCAGACCGTGATGCTGCGCTCTCTGAGCCAGGCGGTGTACAGCGCCGATAACCAGGGCCACTTCGGCCTGAATTACGAGGCGTACACCCACTTCACTTCGCCGATTCGTCGTTACCCGGACCTGCTCACGCACCGGGCGATCCGCAGCGTGATCCACTCCAAGCAGAACACCCCGCACGTCAAGCGCGCCGGTGCCATGACCATTCCGAAGGCACGGATCTATCCGTACGACGAAGCGGCTCTGGAACAGCTGGGCGAGCAGTGCTCCATGAGCGAGCGCCGCGCCGACGAAGCCACCCGCGACGTAGTGAACTGGCTCAAGTGCGAGTTCATGAAAGACCGCGTGGGCGAGTCGTTCCCTGGTGTGATCACTGCCGTGACGGGTTTTGGCCTGTTCGTCGAGCTGACCGACATTTACGTCGAAGGCTTGGTGCACGTCACTGCGCTGCCGGGCGATTACTACCACTTCGACCCTGTGCATCACCGCCTGGCGGGCGAGCGCACCGGTCGCAGCTTCCGTTTGGGCGACACCGTGGAAGTGCAGGTCATGCGCGTCGACCTCGACGAGCGCAAGATCGACTTCGGCATGCCCGACAAGCCGACCGAAACACCGACTGGCCGTAAAAAGCGTGGCAGCGAACCGACTGCGCCAGCCAGCAAAGGCAAGGGCGCGCCTGCGAAAGCAGCGGCCACCGAGCCTGCGCCAGCCAAGGCTGCTCGTCGTTCGTCCACCAAGGAGAAGGCCCCTGAGGCCTACCGCCCGAGCGATGCAGCGGCGAAAAACGCTGAAGTGCGCAAGAGCCGTGAGTTGAAGCAGCAGTTGCTCAACGAAGCCAAAAGCGGTGGTAAAGCGGCGTCTGGGGGAAAGTCCCACGGGGCGGAAAAGCCGTCGAGCAAACCGAGTAAACACCGTAAAGGCCCGCCTAAAGCGGGTTCGGCCCCCGCGAAAAGCGGCGGGTCGCGCAAACCTAAGGCCAAGTCATGAGTCTGGAAAAAATCTACGGCGTGCACGCCGTAGAAGCACTGCTGCGTCATCACCCTAAACGCGTCAAGCAGGTGTGGTTGGCCGAAGGCCGCAGCGAGCCGCGTGTACAAGCGCTGGTCGAGTTGGCTACGCAAAACAAGGTTGCCATCGGCCAGGCCGAGCGCCGTGAAATGGACGTGTGGGTTGAGGGCGTTCACCAAGGCGTGGTTGCGGACGTAAGCCCGAGCCAGGTCTGGGGCGAAGCGATGCTCGACGAGCTGCTCGACCGTACCGAAGGCGCACCGCTGTTGCTGGTGCTGGACGGCGTGACCGACCCGCACAACCTCGGCGCTTGCCTGCGTTCGGCCGATGCCGCCGGTGCGCTGGCGGTGATCGTGCCTAAGGACAAGTCGGCAACCCTGACGCCGGTCGTGCGTAAAGTCGCGTGCGGCGCGGCGGAAGTGATTCCACTGGTGGCCGTGACCAACCTGGCGCGTACCCTGGAGAAACTCCAGCAGCGCGGCCTTTGGATCGTGGGCACCGCAGGCGAGGCCGAGGTCAGCATTTATGACCAGGACCTCACCGGCCCGACTATCCTGATCATGGGTGCCGAAGGCAAAGGCATGCGTCGCCTGACCCGCGAGCATTGCGATTACCTGGTGAAATTGCCGATGGCCGGTAGCGTCAGCAGCCTCAACGTGTCGGTTGCCACCGGTGTGTGCCTGTTCGAAGCCCAGCGTCAGCGCGGTGCCAAGGCCAAGAGCAAGAAGTAACCCGATCAAAAATGTGCGGCCGGGCTTGTGTGGGAGCTGGCTTGCCTGCGATAGCATCACCTCTGTATCACTGATACACCGAGGTGCCTGCATCGCAGGCAAGCCAGCTCCCACAGAATTTCAGCTCCCGCAGTCGTTTCAGGGTGTTTGGAAGATTGTTCAAATAATCACCAATCACCTTGCGCCGTTTCTCCCCCTTCTCTACAATTGCGCCCCTTGCCTTCCTGGCAGGCACCTATGTGCCTTCCTGCGGCAAGATCCATAAGTGTCATTCACTCCTTGTCTGACCGTTTTTGAGCGGCAGGCTACAACCCGTAAGGAGCATTCATGCGTCATTACGAAATCATCTTTTTGGTCCACCCGGATCAAAGCGAGCAAGTCGGCGGCATGGTTGAGCGTTACACCAAGCTGATCGAAGAAGACGGCGGCAAAATCCACCGTCTGGAAGATTGGGGCCGTCGTCAACTGGCCTACGCAATCAACAATGTTCACAAGGCTCACTACGTGATGCTGAACGTTGAGTGCACTGGCAAGGCCCTGGCCGAGCTGGAAGACAACTTCCGCTACAACGATGCAGTGATCCGTAACCTGGTCATCCGTCGCGAAGAAGCCGTTACCGGCCAATCCGAGATGCTCAAGGCTGAAGAAAACCGCAGTGAGCGCCGTGAGCGTCGCGACCGTCCTGAGCACGAAGGCGCTGAAAGCGCTGATAGTGATGACAGCGACAACAGCGATAACGCTGACGAGTAATCCACGGACCTTTTAAGGAGCCTATCAAATGGCACGTTTCTTCCGTCGTCGTAAATTCTGCCGCTTCACCGCTGAAGACGTGAAAGAGATCGATTACAAAGATCTCAACACTCTGAAAGCCTACGTATCCGAGACCGGCAAAATCGTTCCAAGCCGTATCACCGGTACCAAAGCACGTTATCAGCGTCAGCTGGCCACCGCTATCAAGCGCGCCCGCTTCCTGGCCCTGCTGGCCTACACCGACAGCCACGGCCGCTGAGACCGGGCAGTCGACAAGTAGTAAGGGATTGAATGCATGCGCGCCTTAGCTGAGTTCATCATGCGCGGTCGCGTGCAGGCCACTCTGGTAGTGGCCGGATGTGCGGCATTGCCGCTGCTTTATTGGTTGGGTGCTGCTGCAGGTTGCCTTGTGCTCCTGCGGCGCGGTTTGAAGGACGCCCTTGGCGTTCTTGCCCTGGGATTGTTGCCGGCCTTGATCTGGTGGCTTCAATTCGGTGATCCACGGGTACTTCTGGTACTGCTGGGGTCATCGAGCCTTGCGTTGGTTTTACGCGCAAGTGAGTCCTGGGTCCGCACGCTGCTGGTCAGCGTGGCATTGGGGTTGGTGTACTCAGTGATGCTTGGCGCGGCTTTCCGCCCGCAAATCGAAGCGCTATCGCAAGAGATCGTCAAGATCCTGCCGATGGCCCTCGGGGATCTCTACCAGCAATTGTCGGTAGATGAGCGAGCGCGGTTTGCGTCACTGATTGCCCCGGTCCTGAACGGCCTGATTGCGGCATTGTTGCAGGTCGTCAGCGTGCTGAGCCTGATTGTTGGGCGTTATTGGCAAGCGTTGTTGTACAACCCGGGTGGTTTTGGTCGCGAATTTCGCAGTATCAGAATCCCAGCGGGGCCGGCGATGTTGCTGCTGGCGTGCATGGTTGTCGGGCCGAACTTCGGCCCACAGATGGCCTTGCTGGCGCCGATTTGCAGTGTACCGCTGGTGTTTGCCGGGCTGGCCCTGATTCACGGGCTGGTTGCGCGAAAGCGCCTGGCCAAGTTCTGGCTGGTGGGGTTGTACGTCACGATGTTGCTGTTTATGCAGCTGATCTATCCGTTACTCGTGGTTTTGGCCATTGTCGACGGCCTGATTGATTTTCGCGGTCGTCTGGCGTCGAAAGACGCCGATAACGCGAACGGTGAAGGTTAAAAGTTAGAGGATTTTCACATGCAACTGATCCTTCTGGAAAAAGTCGCCAACCTGGGCAACCTGGGCGACAAAGTGAACGTTAAGGCCGGCTACGGTCGTAACTACCTGCTGCCATACGGCAAAGCCACCGCTGCAACCGCTGCCAACCTGGCTGCGTTTGAAGAGCGTCGTGCTGAGCTGGAAAAAGCCGCAGCAGACAAAAAAGCTTCGGCCGAAACTCGCGCTGCCCAACTGGCTGAGCTGGAAGTGACTATCACTGCCACCGCCGGTGACGAAGGCAAGCTGTTCGGTTCGATCGGCACCCACGACATCGCTGATGCACTGACCGCCTCCGGCGTTGAAGTGCAGAAGAGCGAAGTTCGTCTGCCGAACGGCACCATCCGCAACGTAGGCGAATTCGACGTAGCCGTGCACCTGCACGCTGAAGTTGAAGCCACCGTACGCGTTGTAGTGGTAGCAGCTTAAGCAACACCTAACTGACTGGCACCTCGCGTGCCAGGCGGTTAACATCGGGCACGATCCTGTTTACAGGTCGTGCCTTTTGTTTTTCTACACACCCCTAATTCCAAGTGGCCATGAACGATATTTCAGCTCCTGAGCAATACGATCTGCAAACCGCTGCCCTGAAGGTGCCGCCGCATTCCATCGAGGCCGAACAGGCCGTGCTCGGTGGCTTGATGCTGGATAACAACGCCTGGGAACGCGTGCTGGATCAAGTCTCGGACGGTGATTTCTATCGCCATGACCACCGCCTGATCTTCCGCGCCATTGCCAAGCTGGCCGACCAGAACTCGCCGATCGATGTGGTGACCCTGGCCGAACAGCTGGACAAGGAAGGCCAGACCTCCCAGGTCGGCGGTCTGGGCTACCTGGGTGAGCTGGCGAAAAACACGCCATCTGTCGCCAACATCAAGGCGTATGCGCAGATCGTTCGCGAGCGCGCCACGCTGCGCCAATTGATCGGTATCAGCACCGAAATCGCCGACAGCGCCTTTAACCCTGAAGGCCGCACTGCCGCCGAGATCCTCGACGAAGCTGAGCGCCAGATCTTCCAGATCGCCGAAGCGCGCCCGAAAACCGGCGGCCCAGTCAGCGTCAACGACCTGTTGACCAAGGCCATCGACCGCATCGACACCTTGTTCAACACCGACAACGCCATCACGGGTATTTCCACCGGCTACACCGACCTCGACGAGAAGACCAGCGGCCTGCAGCCGTCTGACTTGATCATCGTCGCCGGCCGTCCATCCATGGGTAAAACCACCTTTGCGATGAACCTGGTGGAAAACGCCGTGCTGCGCAGCGACAAAGCCGTACTGGTTTACTCGCTGGAGATGCCTGGTGAATCGCTGATCATGCGTATGCTTTCCTCGCTTGGCCGTATCGACCAGACCAAGGTGCGAGCCGGTCGCCTGGAAGACGACGATTGGCCGCGCCTGACGTCGGCGGTCAACTTGCTTAACGACCGCAAGCTGTTTATCGATGACACCGCCGGTATCAGCCCATCAGAGATGCGTGCACGTACTCGCCGGCTGGTGCGTGAGCACGGCGACATCGCCCTGATCATGATCGACTACCTGCAGCTGATGCAGATTCCAGGCTCCAGCGGTGACAACCGCACCAACGAGATTTCCGAAATCTCCCGGTCGCTCAAAGCCCTGGCCAAGGAATTCAACTGCCCGGTGGTGGCGCTGTCCCAGCTCAACCGTTCCCTTGAGCAACGCCCGAACAAGCGCCCGGTGAACTCCGACTTGCGGGAATCCGGAGCGATCGAGCAGGATGCTGACGTGATCATGTTCGTGTACCGCGACGAGGTGTATCACCCCGAGACGGAGCACAAAGGCATTGCCGAGATCATCATCGGCAAGCAGCGGAACGGGCCAATCGGCTTTATCCGCCTGGCGTTTATCGGTAAGTACACGCGCTTCGAGAACCTGGCGCCGGGCAGCTATAACTTCGACGATGACGAGTAAGTTTCAGCGCCTGTAAGGGCCTCATCGCAGCATAGGTATCTACACAACCGGTTAACACGAAGTCTGTGGCAGGTGGGCTGTTGTGGCGAGCAGGCTTGTCCTGCGTTGGGCTGCGAAGCGGCCCCAAAAACAGACGCTGAGTACTTTCAGCAAAATTGCCGTGCCTGTACTGGGGCCGCTTCGCAGCCCAACGCAGGAC
>NZ_VBVZ01000321.1 GCF_005863185.1 Pseudomonas edaphica | reverse complement strand
CAGGTGCGGACCGAAGTGCGCGGTGTCGCGGCCAGCGTCCTGCTCGTTGCGACGGCTGCGCAGGAACCAGCGCGTGGCACGACGGCCCAGGCGCATCAGCTCATCCATCAGCTCCAGTTGCACGTCGGCGGACACCTGGTGGTCCAGGGCTTCGATCTGACGGAACCAGTGCGGGAGGTGGAAGATGTCACGCACGATCACGTAAGCACCGGCCACGTTCGCCGGGCTCATGCCGGTCGACTCTTTGAGTCGTTGAACGAAGGTAATGCCCATGTGGTTGACCAGGTCGTTGGCGATCTGGGTGCTGACGATTTCGCGCTTGAGGCGGTGACGGCGCATGGCTTCGCCGAACTTGGCCACCAGGCTCGGTGGGAACGCGGTCTCCATGTCACGGGTCAGGTAGTCGTCATCCGGCACCAGCGACTTGAGCAGGGCTTCCTTGAGGTCGATCTTGCTGTAGGAGATCAACACCGACAGCTCAGGACGGGTCAAACCCTTACCGGTGGAGGCACGCTCCACAAGCTGCTCTTCGGTCGGCAGGTACTCGATGGCGCGGTCCAGCTTGCCACGGCCTTCCAGGTCGCTCATCAGGCGCTTGTACTCGGCAGCACGCTCGTAAGCCTTGCGCGCGGCCAGGGACAACGCCTGGGTCTGCTTGTAGTTGTTGCCCAACACCAGGTTGCCGACTTCGTCGGTCATGCTCGCCAGCAGCTGGTTTCGCTGCTTGTCGGTCATGTCACCGGCCTGCACCACTTCGTTGAGCAGGATCTTGATGTTCACTTCGTGGTCGGAGCAGTCCACACCACCGGCGTTGTCGATGAAGTCAGTGTTGGAGCCGCCGCCATTGAGGCCGAATTCCACACGGCCCAATTGGGTCATGCCGAGGTTACCGCCCTCGCCCACTACTTTGCAGCGCAGCTCATTGCCATTGACGCGCAACGCGTCGTTGGCCTTGTCGCCCACGTCGGCGTGGCTTTCAGTGCTGGCCTTGACGTAAGTGCCGATACCGCCGTTCCACAACAGGTCCACCGGCGCCTTGAGCAAGGCGTTGAGCAGTTCGGTCGGGGTCAGCTTGTCGGCCTGGATGTCGAAGCGTTCTTTCATCTGTGGCGAAATAGCGATGCTTTTGGCACTGCGCGAGAAGATCCCGCCGCCTTCGGACATGATGCTGGTGTCGTAGTCGGTCCACGCCGAACGCGGCAGCTCAAACATGCGCTGGCGCTCGACGAAGCTGGTCGCCGGGTTCGGGTTCGGGTCGATGAAGATATGCAGGTGGTTGAAGGCCGCGACCAGTTGCAGCTTGTCGGACATCAGCAAGCCGTTACCGAACACGTCACCGGCCATGTCGCCGACGCCCACCACGGTGATGCTGTCTTCCTGCACGTTGATGCCGCGCTCACGGAAGTGACGCTGTACACCGACCCACGCGCCCTTGGCGGTGATGCCCATTTTCTTGTGGTCGTAACCTGCCGAACCACCGGAAGCGAACGCATCGCCCAGCCAGAAGCCGTAGTCGATGGCAATGCCGTTGGCGATGTCGGAGAAGGTCGCAGTGCCCTTGTCCGCCGCGACGACCAGGTACGGGTCATCGTCGTCATGACGCACGACGTTGACCGGTGGCACCAGGGCGCCGTCCTTGAGGTTGTCGGTAATGTCCAACAGGCCGGAAATGAAGATGCGGTAGCAGGCGATGCCCTCGGCCGCGATCTCGTCACGGGTGCCGCCCAATGGCAGGCGACGCGGCAGGAAGCCGCCCTTCGCGCCCACCGGCACGATGACCGAGTTCTTGACCTGCTGGGCTTTTACCAGGCCGAGCACTTCGGTACGGAAGTCTTCTTCACGGTCGGACCAGCGCAGGCCGCCGCGCGCAACGTTACCAAAGCGCAGGTGCACGCCTTCAACGCGCGGCGAGTACACGAAGATTTCAAACTTCGGCACCGGCTTGGGCAGCTCAGGAATCGCACGCGGGTCGAACTTGAAGCTGAAGTACGACTTGTTCTGGCCGTTGGCGTCGGTCTGGTAGAAGTTGGTGCGCAGGGTAGCCTTGATCAGGTCCAGGTAGCGACGCAGGATGCGGTCTTCGTTAAGCACCTGAACATCGTCCAGGGCCGTGAGAATCGCTTGTTCCAGGCGTTGCTGCTTGTCTTCGAGGTCATCGGCGGTGAGCTTGCGCGCCAGGTAGAAGCGGGTCTTGAACAACCGGGTCAACTCACGAGCGATGTCGGTGTGGTTGTTCAGGGTGCTGGCGATGTAACCCAGGTCGAAGCCCAGGCGGATCTGCTTGAGGTAACGGGCGTAAGCACGCAGCAGCGCCACGTCGCGCCAAGGCAGGCCGGCGGTAAGTACCAGACGGTTGAATGCATCGTTTTCGGCATCGCCATGCACGATGTGCACGAACGCGTCCTGCAGGGTGTCGTTGAGCTGCTGGATATCCAGGTTCACGCCTTCGGCGGCAATGAACGCAAAATCATGGATCCAGAACTCACGGCCATTGGCGTGACGCAGGCGGTACGGGAACTCGCCCAGCACGCGCAGGCCGAGGTTTTCCAGGATCGGCAGCACGTCGGACAGCGCCAGTGGCGTGTCGGCGTGGTAGAGCTTGCAATGCAGCTCACGCTGGCCGGAGACCTGGCCCAGCGGCTGATAGAAGCTCATGACCAACGGGTTGGCTTCGGTCAGGCTGTTGAGGTGCTGCATATCGACCACAGCCGAATGCGCAGCAAAACGCTCGCGGTAACCTGCCGGGAAGCCTTTCGGGAAATCCGCCAGCACGTTGGTGCCCTGGGCTTCGCCGAAGCTTTCCACCACCAGGCTGGCGTAGTCGTCCTGCCAGCTGCGGCAGGCCTGCACCACCTCTTTTTCCAGTTGAAGCGGGTCGATGTCCAGGCGGTTCTTCGGGTCAACCCGCAGAATCAACTGCACACGGGCCAGGACGGACTCGGAGAAGAAGGTCCAGAATTCGCAGTCCGAGGCTTTCAGGCGATCCATCAGCACTTGCTGGATCTTCTGGCGCACTTCGGTGGAATAGATGTCGCGCGGCACGTAGGCCAGGCAGTAGCAGAAACGACCGTACGGGTCTTTGCGCAGGAACACGCGAATCTTGTTGCGCTCCTGGATCTGCACGATCGACATCACGGTGTTGAACAGCTCGTCGACCGGGGTCTGGAACAGGTCATCACGCGGCAAGACTTCAACCACCTGGGCCAGCTCTTTGCCCAGGTGTGCCTTGGCCTGGAAGCCCGAGCGGCGCTCGATTTCCGCGACTTTACGGCGGATGTAAGGGATCACTCGCACGCTTTCGCCGTACACCGACGAGGTGTAGAGGCCCATGAAGCGGTGTTCCTTGATCACCTTGCCGTCGGCGCTGATCTCACGGATCGACACATAGTCCGGGTAAGCCGGACGGTGCACGCGGCTTGGGTGCGCGGCCTTGGCGAACGACAGCACGGTCGGTTCACGCAGGTAAGCCACGGCGTAGTCTTCGATGCGCGTGTCTTCGGCGGTGAGGCCGGCACGCAGCAATTTGGTCAGACCGAGGAAGGAGCCGGTGTCATATTCGATATGACCGCCGTCCGCCTCGTCACGTACCACAAACTCTTCATAGCCAAGGAAGGTGAAGTGGTTGCCCACCAGCCATTCCAGGAAGCTCTTGATCTCGGCTTTTTCTTCGCCGTCGATGCTGAACTGGCTCGCGTCGATACCGGCCAGCAGGTCCTGGACCTTGGCTTTCATCGGTTCGAAATCGGCCACGGCCACGCGCACTTCGCCCAGCACTTGCTCAAGCTCTTTGCTCAGCACGTTGAGTTCGGCGGCATTGGCGCAACGGTCGATTTCCAGGTACATCAGCGATTCTTGCAGAATGCCTTCGCCCTGGGTGCCTTTTGGCAGGATTTCCAGCAACTCGCCTTTTTTGCCGCGACGCACGCTGAGCACGGTGGTTTGCAGGGTGTGGATGCTGTAGCCACGGCGATTCAGCTCGGTGCGTACCGAGTCAACCAGAAATGGCAGGTCATGGTGCAGTACTTCGACCGCGGTGTGGGTCGACTGCCAGCCATGACGTTCGTAATCGGGGTTGTAGACCCGCACTTGCGGTTGGGTGTGATCAAAGCGCTCAAGCAGGCGCCAGGCAGACAGGGTGCAACCGGCCAGGTCGGAAAGGCGACGTTGGGTCAGTTCGTCCAGGGAAATAATGCCGAAGAATTGCTCAGCGAACAGCGCCACTTGTGGCAGTGCCTGTTCACTGATGTGCTGCGCCAGTGCCGCTTGCAGTTGATGCTGGAAGTCGGACTTGCTGGCTGCGGTGAAGAACGCCATCTGTGGTACTCCGCTTGGGCTTGTTATTGATGGAAGCGTCGCGTGTTATCCCCTTGCGGGGAGACCGTCAGCTCTGTTCGTCAATAACCTTATAACGAATCGAGGTGACAGGTGGGTGAAGCTGCGCAAGGCGATCAGGTCACATCGGATGCGCCGTTTGGCAGGTAACGGTACGACGGGCAGGTCAACGGCCTGACGGTGGCGCATCCACTGCGCAGCTTAACGAGTGTAGGAAGACGGTTGCTTTCCGTACGGCGACATATTCGGTCAAGCGCAGGCAGCGCTGAACATTCTCTAGCGCCCTGCACCTGGGCGAGTAAGACGATAGTTTTTTTCTGTGTAGGCCATAGGCATTTCGAATGGAGTGAATACAGCTCATTCGACCAATTAGAACTGACTCGATGCACACAGCATCGATTGCGCAAACACACCACGGACGGCCCACTGATTAATTGATGTGAGCGTTTAGTATGACCAGCATAACTGCAACTGTAAGTCAGGGTACTATCAGTGCCTCGACGAATGTACCTAATGGCGTTCCCACTTACCCAACACCGCGCCAAGCCCATAATAAGCCTCCCCTCCCTGAATTAAACTGGGATCGCCCGGAGTTGAAGTGGGGCGAGCAGACCGTACGGCCAGAACAACCTGCCGTGCAACACGATAGCAGGCCAGCCTCTTATTTTTCCGAGCCATTAAAAAGAAACAACGCGCTCGACAGGTATGCAGCCGACAAGTACAAACCCTTCATGTCCGCCACTCAACATACCTCAGAACATGTAGCAGCCCAGATTAAACAAAAGTGGGGGATCGACGTCGATCCGGAAAAAACCTTTCTGGTCACCTATGCTTATGACAAAAACACCACGCCTCACAAGGCGGTCATTACACAAAAAATCTCCCTGGCGGATGCGGCATGCCTGAATATTCAACACACGCCACGGCCCAAGGGGATGACTGGAAAACAAGAGGCTCCCAAAGGGCAACCTACCGAACCCTTCGACATACAGCCTAATTCCTGCCACACGGAAAAGCCCAATTGGGACGGCACTTTCCCACGTCCACTCGTGGGCAATTTCAATACTTATTATCACGGTATTGTGACTGAGCCCTCGCCCGACGCACCCACTACTTACGGTGCGGGCCAGCATGTTCAGATCCCCCCGGCCGACTTCAAAAAAATGGTCTGGGACCATGCCTATAAAAAACCCTACGACCAGTACCTGAACTTCAAGTGGTCGCCTGAAACCCGTGAGTCCTATACCGCACTTGCCAAAATTAGTTACCTGAATGCAGCGCACGCCCAACATCATGAGCGCTCGCTGGACGAGGAAGGCCGAAAGATCGCCATGAGCCTCGTCGGTGTACCCGCCAACCAGACTTATCTGGATGCAGGGCTGGAAACACTGGTTAAACCGCACACGCCAGACGCAAGCCTGGAGACCAAATTTCTGAGTTTCAGTGGCTTCCACTCCACTGACATTTTCTATACCAGAGACGTCAATACTCAGAAAACGCTTCTATACATTCCAGGCAATTCGTCCCCCATCCACTCGTTCGATTCGCCCCAAGCAATGAATAAATGGCTGGCTACCCAATTGATTGACGAAGATAAAGCCGCCGCTTTCAAAAAACATTTCTCCCCAAAAGATGCTTCGTCTTCATTATTTAAAAAAGGCTTCGATGCGCGATTGGAGCTGATTCGACAGCACATCAAAGAGCCAGGCGCTGTGGACTTCCTGGAACGGCAAGGCTTTTGGGAAGAGGGTGGCGTATTTGATGGCAAAAACATCACGGGCGACCCTTTCAGCGAGGTTCAAGAGCGCACAGAAAAAAGCATGAAAGCCAGTACCAACCAGGAGTTCGTGCTGAACACAGACCACAACAAGCAAACAATTCTTAAGGCAAAAAAATGGTTGGATGGAGCGCTTCTGCTTGCAACCCCCATTGGCTTGGCACTGCCCCCCGTGGGCATCTTGCTGACGGCGCTGAGTGTGGGCTCCGGATTGCTGGAAGTGGGCGTGGGCATTCACGACAACGCCAACGACCGCGCAAACGCCGATGACAGGATTACGTTCGGTGTATTCAATGCGCTCAAGCCAATACTGACTGCGGGGGCTGGCAAGGCTTCAGAGCCCATCACCGGGCCGATCAAAACAGTGTTAAAGGCCACTATTTTGGCGAAATAACCCACTGCAAGTGCGATACCCATGGTGGCAGGGGCAGTCCCATCCACTTAAGAGCAGCGTAAACGTTTGTACGATGGCAAAATTAGCCGCCCGTCGTTCAAGTACGCTGCTTTTAGAGGACTGCCCATGCAACTGACCACTCCCCACCTGATCGCCACACCCTGTGACGAAGAAGAAGACAACATGGCCATGCTGTGCTGCCACGGCAATAATGGCGAAATGTTCATGCTCAGTCGTTACCCGGACGAGGATGAGGTTGAGCTGACCTGGGATTACGAACCGTCGACCCTGGATGGGCTGAAAGTGACCTTGAGTGACACCACGCTGGTGATTGAACTGGCGGCGGGTGATGCCGATGCACTGGGCGGCAAGGACCACTTGCGGATCAACCACACCACCGCCGCGTCGGATTTGGCTGAAGTTGAAGAAACCTTGCAGAACATCCTCAAGGGCACCGGCACCTTTAGCCGGATTTAGGCTGTTCCAAGGATCAAATGTGGGAGCTGGCTTGCCTGCGATGCAGGCACCTCGGTGTATCAGGTCACTCCAGTTGATGCCATCGCAGGCAAGCCAGCTCCCAC
>NZ_VBVZ01000320.1 GCF_005863185.1 Pseudomonas edaphica | reverse complement strand
GGCCAAGCCGGTGGAATTGTCGCAGTTGCGTGAACTGGTGGAGTTTTGGGTGGCGCAGCGTCAGCAGCGGCCGGAACACGCCCCGTCGTGACCTTGAAATGCAGCCTCCGTGGGAGCTGGCTTGCCTGCGATGGCGGTGTGTCAATCACACACCCTTTGTCTGCTCCACCGCTATCGCAGGCAAGCCAGCTCCCACATTTGCCCGGTTGCGCCTGATAGACTCCGCAAACCTCTCCTATCGCGAGCCGCGCCCATGCTCCACGTGTTATTCAGCGTCTACCTGAAAATGCTGGTGCTCTACAGCCCGTTCTTTGTGCTGTCCTGCTTTATCAGCCTGACCCGTGGTTACTCCAGCAAAGAACGGCGCCGGCTGGCCTGGAAGGTCGCGTTGGCCACGCTGGTGTCGAGCGTGTTGCTCTACCTGTTCGGCCGGGTGATTTTCAGTGTGTTCGGCATCACCGTGGATGCCTTTCGCATCGGCGCCGGCAGCGTGCTGTTTATCTCGGCGCTGGGCATGGCCCAGGGCAAGTCGGCGGTGCAGACCGACAATGTGCAGCAGGACGTGACCATCGTACCGCTGACCATCCCGCTCACGGTCGGCCCCGGCACCATCGGCGCACTGTTGGTGATGGGCGTGAGCCAGCCACACTGGGATGACAAGTTCATGGCCATCGTCAGCATTGCCCTGGCCAGCTTCACGGTTGGTGTGGTGCTGTATTTGTCCAACCGTATCGAACGCATTCTGGGTGACCAGGGCTTGCAGATTGTCAGTCGGTTGATGGGGTTGTTCGTGTGTGCGCTGGCCGCGCAGATCATCTTTACCGGCGTGCGCGGTTATCTGGTGCCTTAAATCCGGTACTTCGCGATTGCCAGTTGCACCTTGTCGCCGGCACTCTCGCGCATCAGCTGGATGGTTTTTTCATTGACCACAGAGGTATTGAGCACCAGGCAAGTCTGGCCGCTGAAAGCCTCGACCGAAGAGCTGTCCCACTCCAGAAACGGCAGGCCCAGCTGTTTGCTCACACCGTGGGTGCTGTAAGTCACCAGCACCATCATCACCTCTCCCGCCGTTTCAGCACAGGACGCCAGGCCGAAATCACCGCCCTGATGCACCGTGCTATTGCGCTTGAACAGCTCAAACGAGGCAGGCTGTTGCTTCAAGGCCAGCAGCGCATCCGCCGCCAGTTTTGGTAACGCCGCCAGCAGCGGCCCTGCCAGCGAGGCCGCCGCCAGCGCGGCGATGATATTCAGCGCCGCCACCTGCACCGTCAGCCCTTTGCCGGAGCTTGAGACCCGCTCAAAAGCGCTGCGCACCGGCAACCAGCCCAGGCTGACCATCACCTTGATAAATTCGTCATACCACGCCTCACTCCCCCGTTGGACCTTCAACACATCACTCACATAACTGCTGGCCAGCAGGTAGCTTTTACGAATGTATTCACGGTTCAGCGCCGACATGCCCTCGATAAACGAGATCACACCGTTGTTCACGACGGCTGCATTGCTGTCATCTTCCGCGTCCAGGAACACCGAGCGTTTGGCGCCCGGCGCCCCTGGCAGCTTGTAGGCGGCAATCAACTTGCGCCTTTTGGCACTGATGATCCTTTTGTGATGTCGCTCCATTTTCAGTTCTCCACAAGCACCCCACATGGGGCTTGTCTCCACACTAGTCCAGCCGCTGGCGCGCTTTCCAGACCACAAACATCGCTTGGCGCCCCCGTCGAAAAAACGTCAACCAGCAATAACGAGGCATACCGGTAGACCTTCCTTTTTTCATCGGCAAAAAAAGAAAAAGCCCCGAGTAACAACAGGTTTTCACCCAGCGTTACTCGGAGCCTTCTTACCTGCCGCAGGCTGATTTCAGGAAGCGGGTTTCTCGCCGTACCAGCGTGGCGTGTACACCCATTCGCCGCCACCGGCGCGGGGGAATACGCAGGTGGTGGACGAGCCGATCAGCACCATGGTGCGCATATCCACTTGCTCAGGCGTCAACTGCCCCAACGTGGTGACGCGCAAAGTCTGGCCAGGGCGGCCAATGTCGCGACCCAGCACCACCGGTGTTGCGGGCGTGCGGTGCAACGCGACGATTTCCAGGGCGCGCCCCAATTGCCACGGCCGCGAACGCGAGATCGGGTTGTAGAACGCCAGCGCCAGGTCGGCCTGGGATGCAAGGTCCAGGCGTTTTTCGATAATCGACCAGGGCTTGAGGTTGTCCGACAACGACATCACGCAGAAGTCATGCCCCAATGGCGCACCCGCCTGGGCGGCAGTAGCCAGCGAGGCTGAGACGCCCGGCAGAATGTCCAGCTCGACCTGATGCCAGGCCGGGTCACTGGATTCGTGCAACGCCTCAAGCACCGCCGCCGCCATGGCAAATACGCCAGGGTCACCGGACGACACCACCACCACCGAACGGCCTTGAGCGGCCAATTCGAAGGCATGGCGAGCACGCTGCATTTCTTCGCGGTTGTCGGTGCAGTGTTGCACTTGATCGTCGCGGAACGGCCCGGCCATGCGCACATAGGTTTCGTAGCCCAGCACATCGGTGCAACGCGCCAGCTCGGCCTTCACCGCCGGCACCATCAACTCGGCTGCGCCAGGGCCAAGGCCGATCACGGCAAGGCGGCCACGGGCACGGCCGACATGCGACAGGTCCAGCGGTTGCTCTGCCACTGTGATCACGATGTCCGCGCCTTGCGCCACTTGCGCAAAACGCAACGGCACACCTAATTCCACTGCGGCTTGCTGCAACGAGGCTTCGGCCATCTGCGTGTCGCTGGCCAGCAGGCACGCCAGGGATTGCACGGCGATACCGGCGTCATGCAAAGCCGTTCGCACGCGCAGAGCTAAATCCACACCTGGCTTACAGGTGACACACACCGTCTTCGGATAAATCAGCAACTCATTGGCAGCCGGCACGCGCTCGGCACTGCCCACGTGAATCGCCAACCGTGCGTGCTGATCCTGCGGCAAATTCGCCTGATCCAGCCACGGCGCCACACCTTCGATGCGCACGCTTTCGCCGGCCAACAGGTCCGAGACAAACCGCTTGCCCAGTTCCAGGTCCGCCAACGCATAACCCGCTGGCGGGTTGAGCAGGCAGGTGCCAAAACGCAGCTCGCCGCTGGTGGTGATCGCCGCGGCGACGCCGAGTGCCGCGCCAATGTCGCGCGCCATCCGGTTCACACCGCCCAGGCCGCCGAGCAACGGCACCACGGCGCTGCCATCTTCAGCCACGGCCAGCACGGCGGGCTCTTCGCCTTTTTCCAGCAGCAGCGGCGCCAGCGTGCGGATCACGATACCGGCAGCACACAGGGCAATCAGTGGCGTGCCTTGTTGGTAAAGCTGGCGCAGGGTCGCGCCGAACTCACTGTAGGTCTGGTCCGCCCCTTCAACTCGCCCGGCCAAGCCGTGGATCAGCGCGCCAGGGTAAACCTGCGCGATCTTGCGCGCCGTCGCCAGGCTGCCTTGGCCGAGAATGACAATCGCCGGGCGCATCAACCTTGCCACCTTTCACCCGGCACGATGATCAGCGAGAAGTACGGCGAGGACGCTGGGTCGACTTGATCCAGCGGCACGATCTTCTGGTTGGCCATGGTCGCGCGTTCCACGTACAGCGCACGTTCGGCCAAACCGAGCTCTTGCAGCACCTGGCGCACCTTTGGAAAGTTACGGCCCAGCTTCATGATCACGGCGGCATCGGCGTCCGCCAACCGACGCTTGAGGTCATCGTGGGGCAACACGCCGGAGAGCACCGACAGGCTCTGGTTGCGGTACACCAACGGCGCGCCAAGCACCGAAGCGCCGCCGAGCATTGAGCAGACGCCGGGGATAACCTGGGCTTCATAACGCTCGGCCAAACGGTCGTGCAGGTACATATAGGAGCCGTAGAAGAACGGATCGCCTTCGCAGATCACCGCCACATCGCGGCCAGCGTCCAGGTGCGCGGCCACGTCGAGGCTGGCGTTGTCGTAAAAGTCGCTGATGATCTGCTCGTAAGACATCGGTGCCGGCAGCACTTCGGTGGTCACTGGGTACACCAGCGGCATCAGCGTTTGCTGCGCGACCAAATGGTCTTCGATGATGCCAAAAGCGTTGCCCTTTTTGCCTTTGGCTACGAAATACGCGACCACCGGCGACTCGCGCAGCAGGCGCAGCGCCTTGAGGGTGATCAGTTCGGGGTCACCGGGGCCAACGCCCAGGCCAATCAAACGTCCGCGTGCCTGCATTACTCGACCTCCGTGGCCAAGGCGTTGACCGCCGCGGCAGCCATCGCACTGCCGCCCAGGCGGCCTTGCATGATCACAAACGGCACGCCACGGCTGTCGGCCGCCAGCATCGCCTTGGATTCGGCGGCACCAACAAAGCCCACCGGGAAGCCCAGAATCAACGCTGGTTTCGGCGCGCCGGCGTCGAGCATTTCCAGCAGGTAGAACAGCGCCGTCGGCGCGTTGCCGATCACCACCACGCTGCCTTCCAGGTGCGGGCGCCACAGTTCCAGCGCGGCAGCTGAACGGGTGTTGCCAAGCTCCCGCGCCAACTCCGGCACGCTGTCGTCGCGCAAGGTGCAGATCACCTGGTTATTGGCCGGCAGGCGCGCGCGGGTCACGCCTTCGGAGACCATGCGCGCATCACACAAAATCGGCGCGCCAGCGGCCAGCGCATCGCGCCCGGCCTTGCCTGCGCCTTCGGAGAACTGCAGGCCGTCGATGGCGTCGACCATGCCGCAGGCATGAATCACCCGCACCGCGAGTTTTTCCAGGTCGGCAGGGATGCGCTCCAACTTGGCTTCCGCGCGAATAATGGCGAAGGAGTTGCGATAGATCTCCTGACCGTCGCGGATGTAATCAATCATCGGTGTTGCTCCGTGTGCGGCCGCGTAACAGGGCGCCCGCCGCTTCAATGGAAAGAGTGCGTGCGTGCAGCCGGCCGAAACCGGGGTGGGCTGCCTCGCGAAAATAGACGTCGTAGTGGCCGGGGCTTACCGCCAGCAAGGTGACCGGCGCGGTGTGTGCGGCAGCGCAAGAGCGTGGGCAGCCGGACAGGTGCACCTCGGCGCCAGGTTGCAGCGCGGCCAGTTGCAGGGCATCGGCCTTGGTGTCGGCCAGGCCTTTGGCGCAGCCGCTTGAGCCGGTGCAGGCGATCATGCGTGCCAGGGGTTGGTCGACTGAGCCAAGGAAGCCCAATTGCTCCAAGCCTTCAGTCACGGCGCCGTGGTTTTTAAGGTTGGGCAGCAGTACGCCCTGCCACGGCGTAAAACGCAACGTACCGTCGCCGAACTCACTAGCCAACTGTGCGGCGCCTTTGAGCATGCTTGAGTCCAGACGACCCAGCGGCGCAACGGCGGCAACGTAAAACAGATCTTTTTGTCGCTGTGGATAAGTGCCCAAGTGCAACAAATCCCCACTGGGCTGGCGTTTTAACCCATCCACCGACAGTAACGGCAGGTTCAGGCGGGCCAATAAGTTATCCACAGCCAGATGACGCATGCGGGTTTGCGTCGGTGTCGCCAGGTCGAGAAACGCTTCCAGCACGGCCACGACCAAGGCATAGCCTTGCTCGAGCGGCACAGCGCCCAAGGGTGCATCCAGCCCCGGACAACCGGCCAGGCCGAAGGCCAATAGTGTTTCGCCATCGCGCTCGAACGCCGACAGCCACAAGTCATGGTGATGTTCGAGCATCGCCAGGGCTTCACCGCCATCCAACTGCACGGCGAACTTGGCCGACAGCTCATGGAAACGTGGATGGTTTTGTAAGGTGGCAAGGATCTGATCGGCCAGCGGGCGAGTGTCGAACAGCATCTGGGTGTCGATACCTGCGCTGGGGCTGAGCATCAGGTTGCGCACGTCATCGCCAGCGGCGTTGTTCGGGCCAAGGCCTGCGGCCAGCAGCGCGGCGATCAACGCCTCTTGCTCGGCACCGATCCCGCGAATCTGCAAATTGGCGCGGTTGGTCGCCTCAATCACCCCACCCGCATAGGCCTGCGCCGCGTCCGCCACAGCAACTGCCTGGGCGGCAGTGATAGAACCACCGGCCAATTTGATCCGGCATATCCCGCCATCCAGCGCCTGGACGATACGCAGCAACCCCGGACAAGCCGAGGGGCGCATGGTATTCAGAGCAGGCGTTGGGTTCACGGGGCTACCGGTTGACGGGTAAAGGCGCGGTATTATGCCTGCTTTGTCCGGCGGCATGAAAAGCCTGCCCGTCGGATGTCGTTCAAGGAATTCTTATGTCGCCCTGGCTGACGGTTGTAGGCATCGGTGAAGACGGCTTCAAGGGGCTGGGCAGAAACGCCCGGCATGCCCTGTTGCGCGCCACCCGGATTATAGGCGGCCAGCGCCAGTTGGACCTGCTGCCGGTGTGTATTCGTGGCGAGCGCCAGCTATGGCCAAGCCCGTTTTCCCTGGAGCCGGTGCTGGCCAGTCGTGGCGAGCCGGTCTGCGTACTGGCCAGCGGCGACCCGATGTTCTATGGCGTAGGTGCCAGCCTGGCGCGACAGGTGGCCGCTGAGGAATTGCTGATTTTACCGGCGCCGTCCTCCGTGTCGTTGGCCGCGGCGCGTTTGGGCTGGCCGTTGCAGGAGGTGGTGACCTTATCCCTGGTGGCGCGGCCATTGGCGGCGATTAATACGCACCTGGCCACTGGCGTGCGGTTGCTGGTGCTGAGTAATGATGGGCGCAGCCCTGCCGCGATTGCAGCGCTGTTAGCCGAGTCCGGTTTCGGGCTCAGCCGGTTGAGCGTGTTTGAACACTTGGGCGGCGTAGATGAACAGCGCATCGACGGGCTGGCTGCTGATTGGCAACACGCTTCGGTTGCGGATCTGAATCTCGTCGCCATCGACTGCCTGGCCGACGCCCACACCCCGCGCCTGTCACGCCTCGCCGGGCTGCCGGATTCGGCCTTCAAACATGACGGCCAACTGACCAAGCGCGATGTACGCGCCATGACCCTCGCCCGCCTCGCGCCAATGCCGGGCGAATTGCTCTGGGACGTGGGCGCGGGCAGCGGCTCCATCGGCATCGAGTGGATGCGTGCGCATCCGAGTTGTCGCGCACTGGCGATTGAAGCCGACGCAGGTCGCCAAGGGCTGATC
>NZ_VBVZ01000031.1 GCF_005863185.1 Pseudomonas edaphica | reverse complement strand
GCAGGCACCTCGGTGCTTCAGGCAGACCGAGGTGAGGCTATCGCAGGCAAGCCAGCTCCCACATTAGATCTTCATCGGCCTTACGAGCTTTTTACCAGCTTGACCGCCAGCACATCACACGGCGCGCCGTGCAGCACGTCATTGGCGGTAGAACCCAGCAACAACGCCAGGCCATGACGACCATGGCTGCCGACCACGATCAGGTCGCAGTTCTGCTCTTTGGCCAGGTGATGGATTTCCTGGCGCGGTTGGCCGTAGGTGAGGTGGCAGTCTTCCTTTTTCAAGTGCGGGTACTTGAGAATCAAACGGTCCAGGCGCTCTTTGGCCTGGTCAAACTGCTGTTGCTGCAACTGGGAAAGGTCCATGGGTACGTCGCCACCAAAGGCCATGGCCATGGGCTCGACGATATGCACGAGTGACAGCTTGGCGCCGTTGGCGATTGCTGAAGCCTGAGCGCGCTTGATAACCGGGTCGCACTCTTCGGTCAGATCGACCGCGACCAGGATATGTTTGTAGGAATGTTCGTTGGGCATGGCGCGTTCCTCCAGGAGACTGCAATAAGTTCAGTATGGCTGGTTTCAAGCGGATGGGTTGCGTCAGCTCAAATCCGCGCATCTAGAAATTCGGGAGTACACATATGACGGTCTGGATAGTGGTGTCAATCCTTCTGGTGGTTCTTAGCCCCCTGGCCTGGCTGCGCCCGTCGCGCCATCAGAGCGGGCGCATGGCCCTGCGCATGGAGGCGCGCCGCATCGGTTTGGCCATGCAATTGGCGCCACAGGAGTGGCCGCACTGGCTTGCGCAAGAGCCGCCGAGCCCCTGCGCGCAGTACTGCAGACCACGGCGGGGCAGCACGCCGGCCCTGTGGAGTTATTGGCAAATGTCGCCAGGCGTATGGGTCAATCAATGGCGTGAAGTGTGTGAGGATGAAAAGTTGTTGCCGCATTTTGCGACGTTGCCGGCCAACGTCTACAAGGTCGAGGCCGACAAGCAAATGATCGCCCTGTATTGGGGCGAGAAGGGTGAGGCCAGTGTGCTGAAGGACATCGATACGCTGCTCAAGGCCCTGGCATGACGCCATTAGCGTTAAAAGACAGGCATTAAAAAGCCCGACATCATCATCGGGCTGGAGTTGGCCAGGCAGGCCGGTAATTCTGTGTTCCTCGCGCCGGGTGTTCATCACGGGGCGCTTTGCGGTTGTCGCAAGCCTAGCGGCATATCCGATTCTGTACAGCCTTTTCCCACATCTTTTTTATTATTGATTCTGTGAATATTTGAATATTGACAGGGCGCAGGCGTGGGCGTGGAGTTCTGAACTGACTGGAAAGTCGCGTTTTTCCTGGCCTTTCGAGCGATTGACAATTGCCCTGAATTGGATGAAGGTGACGTACCCAAATCAAACGGGCGTATGAATTGAGCGTTTGTCTGTCAGACGACTCATACAGAACCCCGACTAGCGCATTGGCGGGTGTGCCTGGCGGATTGGCATGAGCATTGAGGCAACTATCAATGTCCAACCAATAGGCCAGCGTCCAGTGTGTACTGTTCAGCTTCCATATCGTGGAGATCAGTTGATGATTTACGAAGGTAAAGCCATCACGGTTAAGGCTCTTGAAAGTGGCATCGTCGAACTGAAATTCGACCTCAAGGGTGAGTCCGTCAACAAGTTCAACCGTCTAACCCTGAACGAACTGCGTCAGGCCGTAGACACCATCAAAGCAGATGCTTCGGTCAAGGGCGTGATCGTCTCCAGCGGCAAGGACGTGTTTATCGTCGGCGCTGACATCACCGAATTCGTCGACAACTTCAAGCTGCCCGATGCAGAGCTTGTGGCCGGCAACCTCGAAGCCAACAAGATTTTCAGCGATTTCGAAGACCTCAACGTGCCAACCGTGGCTGCCATCAATGGCATCGCGTTGGGCGGCGGCCTGGAAATGTGCCTGGCTGCAGACTTCCGCGTCATGTCGGCCACCGCCAAAATCGGCCTGCCTGAAGTCAAACTGGGCATCTACCCAGGTTTCGGCGGCACTGTGCGTCTGCCGCGCCTGATCGGCGCTGACAACGCGATCGAGTGGATCGCCGCCGGTAAAGAAAACCGTGCCGAAGACGCGCTGAAAGTCGGTGCAGTCGATGCCGTGGTTGCCCCGGACAAACTGGCTGAAGCCGCCCTGAACCTGATCAAAGGCGCCATCAGCGGCGAATTTGACTACAAGGCCAAGCGTCAGCCGAAGCTGGAAAAACTCAAGCTCAACGCCATCGAACAAATGATGTCGTTCGAAACCGCCAAAGGTTTTGTGGCCGGCCAGGCCGGCCCGAACTACCCGGCGCCGGTTGAAGCGATCAAGACCATCCAGAAAGCTGCGAACTTCGGTCGCGACAAAGCCCTGGAATTGGAAGCGGCAGGTTTCGTCAAACTGGCGAAAACCTCGGCAGCACAAAGCTTGATCGGCCTGTTCCTGAACGATCAGGAACTGAAGAAAAAGGCCAAGGCCTACGACGAAATCGCCCGCGACGTGAAACAGGCTGCCGTACTGGGCGCCGGTATCATGGGCGGCGGTATCGCCTATCAGTCGGCGTCCAAAGGCACGCCGATCCTGATGAAAGACATCAACGAGCACGGCATCGAGCAAGGCCTGGCAGAAGCCGCCAAGCTGCTGGTGGGCCGCGTTGATAAAGGTCGCATGACCGCCGCGAAGATG
This sequence comes from Pseudomonas edaphica, assembly GCF_005863185.1. Classification (GTDB taxonomy): domain Bacteria; phylum Pseudomonadota; class Gammaproteobacteria; order Pseudomonadales; family Pseudomonadaceae; genus Aquipseudomonas; species Aquipseudomonas edaphica. The sequence continues at coordinate 18,490 of NZ_VBVZ01000031.1, read as the reverse complement.
GCTGAAGTGCTTAACGGCATTCGTCCTACGCTGTCCTACGGCGATTTCGGTCACGTCGACCTGGTGGTCGAAGCCGTAGTCGAAAACCCGAAGGTCAAGCAAGCCGTACTGGCTGAAGTGGAAGCCCAGGTTAAAGACGACACTATCCTGGCCTCGAACACTTCGACCATTTCCATCTCGCTGCTGGCCAAAGCCCTCAAGCGTCCGGAAAACTTCGTCGGCATGCACTTCTTCAACCCGGTACACATGATGCCGCTGGTGGAAGTGATCCGTGGCGAGAAGTCCAGCGAGTTGGCGGTTGCCACCACCGTTGCCTACGCCAAGAAAATGGGCAAGAACCCGATCGTGGTCAATGACTGCCCGGGCTTCCTGGTCAACCGCGTACTGTTCCCGTACTTCGGCGGTTTCGCCAAGCTGGTCAGCGCCGGTGTCGACTTCGTACGCATCGACAAGGTTATGGAAAAATTCGGCTGGCCAATGGGCCCGGCGTACCTGATGGACGTGGTCGGTATCGACACGGGCCACCACGGTCGTGACGTGATGGCTGAAGGCTTCCCGGACCGCATGAAAGACGACCGCCGCTCGGCGATCGACGCGCTCTACGAGGCCAAGCGCCTGGGCCAGAAAAACGGCAAAGGCTTCTACGCCTACGAGGCTGACAAGAAGGGCAAGCAGAAGAAAGTGGCCGACCCGTCGGTTCACGAAGTACTCGCGCCAGTCATCTACGAGCAGCGTGAGGTGTCCGATGAGGACATCATCAACTGGATGATGATCGCCCTGTGCCTGGAAACCGTGCGTTGCCTGGAAGACGGCATCGTTGAAACCGCCGCCGAGGCCGATATGGGCCTGGTGTACGGTATTGGTTTCCCTCCATTCCGTGGTGGTGCGCTGCGTTACATCGACTCGATCGGTGTGGCTGAGTTCGTTGCCCTGGCTGACAAATACGCTGATTTGGGCCCGCTGTACCACCCGACCGCGAAGCTGCGTGAAATGGCCAAAAACGGCCAGAGCTTCTTCGGTTAAGCGCCCAGACGACTAGAGCGAGAATATTTATGAGCTTGAATCCAAGAGACGTGGTGATTGTCGACTTCGGTCGCACGCCAATGGGCCGCTCCAAGGGCGGCATGCACCGCAACACCCGCGCCGAAGACATGTCGGCGCACCTGATCAGCAAATTGCTGGAGCGTAACGTCAAGGTCGACCCTAACGAAGTCGAAGACGTGATCTGGGGCTGCGTCAACCAGACCCTGGAGCAGGGCTGGAACATCGCGCGCATGGCGTCGTTGATGACCCAGATCCCGCACACCGCAGCTGGCCAGACCGTCAGCCGCCTGTGTGGTTCGTCGATGAGCGCGCTGCACACCGCTGCGCAAGCGATCATGACCGGCAACGGCGATGTTTTCGTGGTCGGCGGCGTGGAGCACATGGGCCACGTCAGCATGATGCACGGCGTCGACCCTAACCCGCACATGTCGCTGTACGCGGCAAAAGCCTCGGGCATGATGGGCCTCACCGCAGAAATGCTCGGCAAAATGCACGGCATTACCCGCGAAGCCCAAGACGCATTCGGCGTGCGTTCCCACCAGTTGGCCCACAAGGCGACCGTGGAAGGCAAGTTCAAGGATGAAATCATCCCGATGAACGGTTACGACGAGAACGGTTTCCTCAAACTGTTCGACTACGACGAAACCATTCGTCCGGATACCACCCTGGAAAGCCTGGCGGCCTTGAAACCCGCCTTCAATCCCAAGGGCGGCACCGTGACAGCCGGTACGTCGTCGCAAATCACCGACGGTGCTTCGTGCATGATCGTGATGTCGGCGCAACGTGCCCAGGACCTGGGCATTCAGCCGATGGCGGTGATCCGTTCGATGGCAGTGGCAGGTGTGGACCCGGCAATCATGGGCTATGGTCCAGTACCGGCCACACAAAAAGCCTTGAAGCGCGCGGGCCTGACCATCTCCGATATCGACTTCTTCGAGCTCAACGAAGCTTTCGCCGCACAGGCCCTGCCAGTGCTGAAAGATTTGAAAGTACTCGACAAGATGAACGAGAAGGTTAACCTGCACGGCGGCGCGATTGCCTTGGGCCACCCATTCGGTTGCTCCGGTGCACGTATCTCCGGCACTTTGCTTAACGTGATGAAGCAAAATGGCGGCAACCTTGGGGTTGCAACCATGTGCATTGGTCTCGGCCAAGGCATTTCCACCGTCTTCGAACGTATCTAAACGTTTCGCTGACGGAAGCCGGGGCCCAGTGCCCCGGTTTTTGTTTTTTGGAATTTTTAATATTTTTTTTCAACAAATATTGCACGAGGGCCAAAGCATGAAAGTCGAACCAGGGCTCTACCAACATTATAAGGGCCCGCAGTACCGCGTTTTTAATGTGGCGCGGCACTCCGAGACCGAAGAAGAAGTGGTGTTTTACCAAGCACTGTATGGCGATTACGGCTTTTGGGTGCGCCCATTGAGCATGTTCCTTCAGACCGTCGAAGTTGACGGCGAGCAGGTCCCGCGCTTTGCTTTGGTGCAGGTCGAACCCAGTCTTTTTTCAGGGCAATAACGGCAGGCCGCGCAGAATGCTGCGCTTGACCTCACCTTGTTGCCACTATATATAGCGTTGCCGCGACAGGCGCCAACTGCCTTTCACTTCTCGAATTCAGGAATTTTCCGATCCATGGGCAAATCGCTGGTCATTGTGGAATCCCCGGCTAAGGCCAAGACCATCAACAAGTACTTGGGCAACGAGTACGTGGTGAAGTCGAGTATCGGCCATATCCGAGACCTGCCCACCAGCGGTTCGGCTAGCGCCAGCAAGGAGCCTGCCGCCAAGCGCGGCAAGGTCCGGTGCTCAGCCCTAAAGAGAAAGCGCGCAAGCAGCTGGTCTCACGCATGGGTGTGGACCCGGATCACGGCTGGAAGGCTAAGTACGAAATCCTTCCGGGCAAGGAAAAGGTCATCGAAGAGCTGCGCCGGCTCGCCAAAGATGCCGACACCATCTATCTCGCGACGGACTTGGACCGCGAAGGGGAAGCCATTGCCTGGCACCTGCGCGAAGCCATCGGCGGTGATGACAGCCGCTACAAGCGTGTGGTGTTCAACGAAATCACCAAGAAAGCCATCCAGGAAGCCTTCTCCAAGCCGGGTGAGCTGGATATCGACCGTGTTAACGCCCAGCAGGCGCGTCGTTTCCTCGACCGCGTGGTGGGTTACATGGTCTCGCCACTGCTGTGGGCGAAAATCGCCCGTGGCCTGTCCGCCGGCCGTGTGCAATCGGTAGCGGTCAAGCTGGTGGTGGAGCGTGAGCGCGAGATTCGTGCGTTCAACCCCGAAGAATACTGGGAAGTCCACGCTGACCTGGGTACTGCCAAGGGCGCCAACGTGCGCTTTGAAGTGGCCCGTGAGAAAGGCGAGGCCTTCAAGCCGCTGAACGAAGCCCAGGCCATGGCCGCGCTGGAGAAGCTCAAGGCTTCCAGCTATAGCATCGTCAAGCGCGAAGACAAGCCAACCAGCAGCAAGCCGTCGGCGCCGTTCATCACGTCCACCTTGCAACAGGCCGCGAGCAACCGCCTGGGCTTTGGCGTGAAGAAGACCATGATGATGGCCCAGCGCTTGTACGAAGCCGGCTACATCACGTATATGCGTACCGACTCCACCAACCTGTCGCAAGACGCGGTGGCGATGGCGCGCACTTATATTGAAAGCGAGTTCGGCAAGAAGTACCTGCCGGAAAAGCCGAACGTCTACAGCAGCAAGGAAGGCGCACAAGAGGCTCACGAAGCGATTCGTCCTTCCGACGCCAACACCGAGCCAAGCAAGCTGAGCGGCATGGAGCGTGATGCTGAGCGCCTCTACGAGCTGATCTGGCGCCAGTTCCTGGCCTGCCAGATGCTGCCGGCGCAATACCTGTCCACCACCGTCAGCGTGGGCGCAGGCGACTTCGAGCTGCGTGCCAAGGGCCGTATCCTCAAGTTCGACGGCTATACCCGCGTGATGCCGCAAATCGCCAAGCCAGGCGATGACGACGTGCTGCCGGACATGGCCCAGGGCGACACGTTGAAGCTGATCAAGCTCGACCCGTCCCAGCACTTCACCAAGCCGCCGGCGCGTTACTCTGAAGCCAGCCTGGTAAAAGAGATGGAAAAACGCGGTATTGGTCGTCCTTCGACCTATGCGGCAATCATCTCGACCATCCAGGACCGTGGCTACGTAGCGCTGCACAACCGTCGTTTCTACTCGGAAAAGATGGGCGACATCGTCACCGAACGCCTGTCCGAGAGCTTCTCCAACCTCATGGATTACGGCTTCACCGCCGGCATGGAAGAGAACCTCGATGACGTGGCGCAGGGCGAACGCGACTGGAAAAACGTGCTGGATGAGTTCTACGGCGACTTCAAAAAGAAACTCGAAGTAGCCGAAAGCCCTGAAAGCGGCATGCGCGCCAACCAACCGGTGATGACCGACATCCCGTGCCTGACGTGCGGCCGCCCGATGCAGATTCGTACCGCATCCACCGGTGTGTTCCTCGGTTGCTCGGGCTACAGCCTGCCGCCGAAAGAGCGCTGCAAGGCCACCGTTAACCTGGTGCCAGGCGATGAGATTGCCGCCGACGACGAGGGTGAATCCGAGTCGCTGGTACTGCGCGGCAAGCACCGTTGCCCGATCTGCAGCACGGCGATGGACGCCTACCTGCTCGACGAGAAGCATAAGTTGCACATATGCGGTAACAACCCGGATTGCAATGGCTACGAGATCGAAGAGGGCACCTACCGCATCAAAGGCTACGAAGGTCCGAGCCTGGAATGCGACAAGTGCGGCAGCGAGATGCAGCTCAAGACCGGTCGTTTCGGCAAGTTCTTCGGCTGCACCAACCCGACTTGCAAGAACACGCGCAAACTGCTCAAAAGCGGTGACGCGGCGCCGCCGAAGATGGACCCGGTGAAGATGCCTGAACTCAAGTGCGAGAAGGTCAACGACACCTACATCCTGCGTGACGGCGCTTCGGGTCTGTTCCTGGCGGCCAGCCAGTTCCCGAAAAACCGCGAGACCCGTGCACCCTTGGTGATGGAGATCGTGCCGCACAAGGACGAGATCGATCCGAAGTACCACTTCCTGTGTGAAGCGCCGAAGAAGGATCCCGACGGTCGCCCGTCCGTGATCCGCTACAGCCGCAAAACCAAGGAGCAGTACGTGCAGACCGAAGTGGACGGCAAGCCTACCGGCTGGAAAGCCTTCTACGACGGCGGCAAGTGGAAGGTCGAGGACAAGCGCCAGGGCGCTTGATCGGCTGATCTGCCAGCTACAAAGGCCGCCTGAAAAGGCGGCCTTTTTTTACGCTTGCAGGAAACTTGGCTGATCCGTGACACTGTTCAGCCAGCATCACGCTTATTTCGTTGTGGAGATTGCCGTTATGGCCAACGAACTCTATACCCGTACCAATCAGAAAATTTACTTCGCGGGTTTGTCCCTGGAAGCCCTTGGCCGCGCCGAGGAAGGGAAGGAGATGAATGCCATCGCGCTGGTCCAGGCCGGGCGTGAGGCGGCGTTGTTCCACCTCTATGGCGCTTTGCTGGGCCTGTGCCATGAAATTGCCGGGTTCTACCGCTTGCCCCAGGCGGGCGCACCACGCGCAGAAATGCTCATGAACCGCGAAGTGCTGGACAGCATGGCGATTCCTGAACTGGCCGAACTGGTGGAAATGGCGCAGAGCCCCGACAGTTGGGTTGCTCGATTGCTCAAAGCGCATGCGGATATGTTCCAGCCGCCGCGTGTTCCCCATGTGCCCAAGGGTGATGTGACACAGCCGCTGATCGTGGCCGTTGCGCTGGGAGAGGATGAGCCCAAGCCCTTGAGCCGCGAAGAGCTGGAAAGCTGGCGCCAGGAGCTGAAGAAGATGGCGTTGCGGTTTCGTGAAGGCTTGAACGAGTGTTAAGAGGTTTGCGCTGAACAAAGGTGGGAGCTGGCTTGCCTGCGATAGGCTGGGTCAGCTTGCCGGCCATTTGCTGATGCACCGTAATCGCAGGCAAGCCAGCTCCCACATTGAGAGCAGTCTTGCCGAAGAGCACCATTCATCAAGCCGTTAAGAAACCTGTTCAGATCCTCAGCGAGGCTGGGTGGATGACTGATATAATCCCGGCCTTTCGTGGAGAACAGACTTATATGCCAACGTCCTTTCTGGAAATTGTAGAGTTGCCTGACGGCCGAATCGAGCTGCGCAGGGCCGAGGACGAGGGTTCTCTGGTTATTTTGGATTTTTCCGAAGATGCAAAAGTGTTCCTGCAGGGCCAACATGTAGAAGTGGCAAAAGCCATGTTGAGCGTTGGTGTGCAGATGGCTGGTCGCCTGGCCGAAGGCGAGCCGGAGAAGGAAGATGGGCCGCGGGTGCTTCACTGAGTAGCAATGACGCGCTCTCGGAAGTGTTCTGACGACCGGGCTTCTGTGGCGAGGGAGCTTGCTCCCGCTGGGCTGCGAAGCGGCCCTGAATAGATTTAATGCGCTGTATCAGGTATTCCACGGTGCCTGGTTTTGGGGCTGCTGCGCAGCCCAGCGCGAGCAAGCTCGCTCGCCACAACAAGCTCACCTGCCACAACAGGCTCGCCTGCCATAACAAGCCCATCCATACGGCTGGCCTGCAGCAGATCCCATTACCCCAATCGAATATTCAAACTCTGCGCATCGCCCGTGCGCGCGGCGCTGATCAGCTGCTGCTTGGCTGTTGCATTCAGTGGGTTCAACCAGCTCACCACCGTGTGGCTGCGCCCCAGGCGCAAGGCTTCGCACGTCAGTTGCTGAGCACTTTGCGCACCGCGCGGTTGCAGCAGCAGGATGCGCTCACGGTTGAGCCCGGCGTCCCGCAGCCAGGCCTGGGTCAGGCTGGCGGGTGGGGCAATCAGCGTCAGCCAGCGTGCGTCCTGCTCCTCGCTCAATTCTCGAAGGATCGGCGCCAGCAGGCTCAGGCAGCTCCCGGCAGCACCGCGCAACGCCAGTTCACTGAACGCCTCAGGTTCGGAGCCCCAAGGGGCCTCGACCGCTTCCTTGAGAATGGGCGCAAGGGGTTGGGCCATAAAGGCCTCGAACAGCGACAGTTGTGTGTGTTGTGGGGTGTGCACGAGTTGCATGGTGCCTCCTTTAGCGGCGAATAACGCCGACGCTCAAGCCTTCGATCACCAGGTCCTGATCTTTCAGGTTCACTTCAATCGGGGCGAACTCAGGGTTCTCGGCCATAAGCCAGACCTTGCTGCCTTCGCGCTTGAAGCGTTTGACGGTGACTTCGTCGCCGATACGGGCGACGACGATCTGACCATTACGGGCTTCGCGAGTGGTGTGGACGGCCAGCAGATCACCGTCGAAAATGCCCACGTCCTTCATGCTCATGCCGTGTACGCGCAACAGGTAGTCGGCACGCGGATGGAAGAACGTCGGGTTGATGTTGCAGGACTCTTCGACGTGCTGCTGCGCCAGGATCGGCGCACCGGCGGCGACGCGACCGATGATCGGCAGGGTCGATTCGTCGGCCTTGGCTTCAAAGCCAGGGATGCGAATACCGCGTGAAGCACCTGGGGTCATCTCGATCGCGCCTTTGCGGGCGAGGGCCTTGAGGTGTTCTTCGGCGGCGTTGGGGGACTTGAACCCCAGTTCCAGCGCAATTTCCGCTCGCGTCGGCGGGTAGCCGTTGTCGTCGAGGCAGCGCTTGATAAAAGCCAGAATCTCAGCTTGGCGTGGCGTCAGTTTTAGCATGTTGATCGCTCTGTCTTTTTATACAGTGACTGGGATTATATACAGTGAACTGCGCTTGGCAATCATCCTTTTTTGGCACTCCGCTGGACGGTCGTCTGTCACTCTTCCTGCAAGGCATAGACAGCGCTGCCTACAGGGCGCGAAGGATGTGATTAAATAGCGATGAAATAGATGACTGCCCGGCCGGAAAACGGCCTCGCAGGCTTGACAAGACACACCCTGAAACGTATGTTTCAAACAAGTGTTTGTCAGGCGGAGTAGCCATGGCCCAGTCGGAAACCGTTGAACGCATTCTCGATGCTGCCGAGCAATTGTTCGCGGAAAAAGGATTTGCTGAAACTTCATTGCGGCTGATTACCAGCAAGGCTGGGGTTAACCTCGCCGCTGTGAACTATCATTTCGGCTCGAAAAAAGCCCTGATCCAGGCGGTATTCTCGCGCTTCCTGGGGCCGTTCTGCGCCAGCCTCGACCGTGAGCTGGAGCGTCGCCAGACCAAGCCCGAAAACAAGCCAAGCCTGGAAGACCTGCTGGAAATCCTGGTTGAGCAAGCCTTGGTGGTTCAACCGCGCAGCGGCAATGACCTGTCAATCTTCATGCGCCTGTTAGGGCTGGACTTCAGCCAGAGCCAGGGCCACTTGCGCCGTTACCTGGAAGACATGTACGGCAAGGTGTTCCGTCGCTACATGCTGCTGGTCAACGAAGCTGCTCCGCGTATTCCGCCGATCGAACTGTTCTGGCGTGTGCACTTCATGCTCGGCGCCGCCGCGTTCAGCATGTCCGGCATCAAGGCGTTGCGCGCAATTGCCGAGACCGATTTCGGCGTCAATACTTCCATCGAGCAAGTGATGCGCCTGATGGTGCCATTCCTTGCCGCCGGCATGCGCGCCGAAACCGGCGTGACCGACCCGGTCATGGCCGCTGCCCAGTTGCGTGCGCGCAGCAAATCTACGCCGGCCGTCGCCAAGGCGTGATTGCCCCAGGTGTGCGCGGCGGCTAAGCTAGCCGCCATGCCGATTTCAGCTATTTACTCACAACCCGTTGTGCTCGCTGCGCTTATTGCGCCAGGTGAGGGCAACGGGTTGTGTGCGTTATTTAAGGAAAGTTTATGACTGCTGCCCTGCAAGGTTCGTTAATGGTCGATGTGGCCGGTACTTGGCTGACGGCCGAGGATCGCCAGTTGTTGCGCCAGCCTGAAGTAGGCGGGTTGATCATTTTTGCGCGCAATATCGAGCACCCGCGGCAAGTGCGCGAATTGAGCGCGGCCATTCGCGCGGTGCGCCCAGACCTGCTGCTGGCGGTCGATCAGGAAGGCGGGCGTGTGCAGCGCCTGCGCCAGGGCTTTGTGCGTCTGCCGGCCATGCGCCTGCTGGCGGATAAACCCAACGCCGAATACCTGGCCGAGCAGTGCGGCTGGATCATGGCCACTGAAGTGCTGGCGGTCGGCCTCGACCTGAGCTTCGCCCCGGTGCTTGACCTCGACTACCAACGCAGCGCCGTTGTTGGCACCCGTTCCTTCGAAGGTGACCCGGAGCGCGCTGCCGTGCTCGCGGGTGCATTCATTCGCGGCATGAACAGCGCCGGTATGGCGGCCACCGGTAAACACTTCCCGGGCCATGGCTGGGCCGAGGCGGATTCCCACGTCGCGATTCCAAACGACGAGCGCAGCCTGGAACAGATTCGCGCAAATGACCTGGTGCCTTTCGCACGCCTGAGCAAGCAATTGGCGGCGGTGATGCCGGCCCACGTCATTTATCCGCAAGTGGACGCCCAACCCGCCGGTTTCTCGCGTCGTTGGTTGCAGGACATTCTGCGCGGCGAGCTGCAATTTGATGGGGTGATTTTCAGCGATGACCTGTCCATGGCCGGCGCCCATGTGGTCGGTGATGCGGCCAGTCGAATTGAGGCGGCGCTGACGGCCGGTTGTGATATGGGGTTGGTGTGTAATGACCGTGCTGCTGCGGAGCTGGCACTGACTGCGGCGCAGCGCATGAAGGTCACGCCGTCGGCGCGGATTGCGCGGATGCGTGGGCAGGCGATTGCCTCTACGGAGTACAAGCAGGATCCGCGTTGGCTGGTGGCGCTTACCGCGTTACGCGATGCTCAGTTGATCGACTGAACACCGCGTCGCTGCCATCGCAGGCAAGCCAGCTCCCACTCTCGATTTGTGAATACATTCAAGGGTGGGAGCTGGCTTGCCTGCGATAGCGATCTAACCGTCAGCGCTTCTCTTGCTTGTTGGGCAACGGCGCAAACAACGCCTCGATATCCTCATTACCCAACTGCCAATCCCCGGTCGTGCGCCCATCCAGCACGCCTGCTGCCAGGTCAGACTTTTCCTTCTGCAGGTGCTGGATCTTCTCCTCCACCGTGCCCCGCGCGATCATTTTATAGACGAACACCGGCTTCTCCTGGCCGATGCGGTACGCACGGTCGGTCGCCTGGTTTTCCGTCGCCGGGTTCCACCACGGGTCATAGTGGATCACCGTATCCGCCTCGGTCAGGTTCAAACCGACGCCGCCGGCCTTCAGGCTGATCAGAAAAATCTGCAGCTTGCCGCTCTGGAAATCCTTCACCGGCGTGCGCCGGTCGCGGGTCTGGCCGGTGAGTAATGCGTAGGGCACGCCGCGTTTTTTCAGCTCGGCTTCGATCAGGCTCAGCATCGAGGTGAACTGCGAGAACAACAATATCCGGCGCCCTTCGGCGAACAGCTCTTCGAGCATCTCCAACAGGCTGTCGAGTTTGCCCGAGCTGCTGCCACGGGCGGGCAGGGTGGCGTCGTTGACCAGGCGCAGGTCGCAACACACCTGGCGCAACTTGAGCAGCGCTTCAAGAATGATGATCTGGCTGCGCGCCACGCCCTTGCGGGTGATTTCGTCGCGCACCTTCTTGTCCATGGCCAGGCGCATGGTTTCGTACACGTCGCGCTGTGCCTCATTGAGGTCGACCCAATGGATGATCTCGGTCTTGGGCGGCAGCTCGGTGGCCACCTGCTCTTTGGTGCGGCGCAGCAGGAAAGGTTTTATCCGACCGTTGAGGTGTTGCAAGCGCACCTCACTGGCGCGCTTTTCGATGGGCACGCGGTAATCGCGGTTGAAGCTTTTTACGTCACCCAGCCAGCCCGGCAGCAAAAAGTGGAACAGCGACCACAGCTCGCCCAAGTGGTTTTCCAGCGGCGTGCCGCTCAGGCACAGGCGCTGGCGAGCAGTGAGCTCGCGCGCGGCCTGGGCAGCCTTGCTGTTGGGGTTCTTGATGTATTGGGCTTCATCGAGGATCAGCACATGCAAGGGCAGGGCGGCGAGCGTGTCGATGTCCTTGGGCAGCAGCGCGTAGGTGGTCAGCAGCAGGTCATAGTCCTGCAAATGGGGGAAATGTTTCTTGCGACCGGCGCCGTATAGCGCCTGCACCCGCAGTTGCGGTGTGAAGTGCGCCGCTTCATCCAGCCAGTTGGGAATCAGGCTGGTGGGCATCACCACCATGCATGGTCGGTCGAGGCGTCCGGCGGCCTTTTCGCTGAGAATATGCGCCAGGGTCTGCAGGGTTTTGCCCAGGCCCATGTCATCGGCAAGGATCCCGCCGACATCGAGCTGACGCAGCGACTGCATCCAGCTCAAGCCTTCCAGCTGATACGGGCGCAAGGTCGCGTTCAAGCCCTCGGGCGCCACGCAGGTGAAGTCCTTGATGTCGCGCAGGCGCTGGGCGAAATTGCGGATCTTCTCACCGCCTTCCCATTGCAGCGGCAGGTCTTCCAGCGGGTTCAGGCGAATGGCGTCGGCTTTGGCCAGACGCAAGCTGGTGGTGCCGGTTTCCTGTAGGTAAAACTCGCCAAGGGTTGCCAGTACCGGCTTGAGCCTGCCGTACGGCAACGCCACTTGCAGCGGGCCGTGGCCGTTGGGCAGGCCGGGAATATTCACCAGGATCAGCTCGTCGTCACGGCGCCGGGCGAGTTTTTCCGGGTTGAGGATTTCGGTATGCGAACGCATCAAGTTGAGCAAAATCGGCAACAGGCTCAGGCGCTCGCCATTGACGATAATCCCCAGCTCCAGGTCGAACCAGTCGCGTTCCGGGCCTTCATCGACGGTGGCGTACCAGTCATCGACGGTGCTCAAGTCGAAACCGAAATCCTCATCGATCTGCAACTCCCAACCCTCGGCGCGCAAGGTCGGCGAGGCGTTGAGAGTGAAGTTCAACCAGGCGCTGTCATTGACCATTTCGAACAATTCACCGGCACTCTCCGGCAAGGCCTTGCTCTGGCGTGTAGCGATCTTGAAGCCCAGCAGGCGCAGTTGTTCGCGATAGGGTTGCTCCAGTTCCGGATGGCGCTTGATGCGCAGGCTCTGGGTTTCCTGGCGCACGATGATGTCGGCGTTTTTTTGCCCGCTGACATAGTTGCCCAGGTAATTGAACGACAGCGCCGCACGGTGCTGGATATAGCGCTGCATCTTGCCATTACGCGGTTCAAACGCGCTGAACTCCACGCTGGCCAGCCACAGGCGCGGCACTGGCCGCACATCTTCCATCACCACCTGTGGCAGCACCACGCGGTTATCCAGCACGGCCTGGAGTTTTTCCAACAGCTCGGCATCTTGCGCGGCGGCCGGGTAAGCCAGGGTTTCCTGGACCTTGAGCAGCACTGCCGCGATGTGTTTGCAGTTGGTGTGTACCGGGCAGGTGCAGCGGCTGTCCACCAGGATCAGCGTGCCCTTGGCCGATTCGCGCAGCGAGATGGTTTGTCGGTAAACATTGCCGCCAGAGCCTTCGCAGCTGGCGATGATGGTGCTGTCGCCGGACTCGACGATGCGCACACGGTTTTCCAGGGCGTAGCGCCGCCCGCGCTCAAGGCTTTGCTCTTTAAAGCGATTGGCCCACGAAGGGGCCAGGGGTTTGGTCAACGACGACGTCAGGGGCATGGCGCTGGATCAGTCCTGAATGTCGGGCGGTGGCGCACTGGGTGGTTTGGCGGTCAGCGAAGTGATCTTGATCAGCAGCGCCAAGTGGCCGCCATCCAGGTAATTGAGTTGGTTGTTCTTGGTGCGCACGTCTTGCTGGCTCAAGTGTTCGCTGGCAGTCACGCTGCCATTGGCGTCGAACTGGTTGATCCAGAAATCCGCGTCGATATCGGTAAAGCGCCCCAGTTGCAGGTTCAGCGTGCCTTCGATGGGGAACTGGCCGAACTGCTCCTGGCCGTCGGTAATGGCCAGCTTCACGGGTTGCTCGCCCAGGTTCTGATCCCAGGCGCGGTGCAGCAATACGGTGTAACTATTGTCCGCACTGAGCTTGTCGACGATGTTGGCCAGCCGCGGTGGGCTCAGCTTGTCGGTCGGCAACCGCGCAGCGCCGGCATCCCAGTTTTCCGGCGCGGCGCGGCTGTTGATCACCGGTTCGGCGTTCTGGCGCACCAGGATCATTTCAACCAGGTACGGGCTGTCGGCAAACGCCGAAGGTGCGACCACCACCAACACTAAGCTCAGAATGCGGAACAGGCGCATGGGGGCGTCCTTCAAGCAGATTTCGGGATGAGGCGCTCAAACAGCGCCTCCAGGGTATTGAAGCGTTCTTCGGCACGCTCCATCGGCACCATGAATTTGAACAGCGTAGCCCCTTCGAACTTGTAGCGGTTGGGTTGGCCCTGAATCAGTTTGATCAGCACCAATGGGTCCACCGGCGTTTGCGCCTCGAACTCGATGCGCCCACCCTGCGGCCCGGCGTCGACTTTCTTGATGCCCAACTGTTCGGCCTGCAATTTCAGCAGCGTCAGGCGCACCAGGTTCTTGGTTGGCTCGGGCAGCAGGCCGAAGCGGTCGATCATCTCGACTTGCAAGTCCTTGAGGCCTTCTTCGTCGGTGGCCGAGGCGATGCGCTTGTACAGAATCAGCCGCGCATGCACGTCGGGCAGGTAGTCCTCGGGAATCAGCGCCGGCAAACGCAGGTTGATTTCCGGGCCGCCGCCCAAGGGTTGGTCGAGGTTCGGTTGTTCGCCCTTGCGGATGGCTTTCACTGCGCGCTCGAGCATCTCCATATACAAGGTGAAACCCACGGCCTGGATCTGCCCGCTCTGGCCGTCGCCGAGCAGTTCGCCGGCGCCACGGATTTCCAGGTCGTTGGTGGCCAGCACAAAACCGGCACCGAGGTCCTGGGTATTGGCGATCGCTTCCAGGCGCTTTTCGGCATCGGAGGTGATCTGTTGGCGCGGCGGAGTCAGCAGGTAGGCATAGGCTTGGTGGTGACTACGGCCCACACGGCCACGCAGCTGGTGCAATTGCGCCAGGCCGAACTTGTCGGCGCGCTCGATGATGATGGTGTTGGCGCTTGGCACGTCGATGCCGGTCTCGATGATGGTCGAGGCAATCAGCACGTTGAAGCGCTTGTGATAGAAGTCGCTCATGACTTGTTCGAGTTCGCGTTCGCGCATCTGCCCGTGGCCGATGGCAATACGGGCTTCCGGCACCAGTTCGGCGAGGTCGGCGGCGCATTTCTCGATGGTCTTCACGTCGTTGTGCAGGTAATACACCTGGCCGCCACGCAGCAATTCGCGCAGCAGTGCTTCCTTGACCGTGCTTTTGTTCTGCTCCATCACAAAGGTGCGCACCGACAACCGGCGCGCCGGCGGCGTGGCAATGATCGACAAGTCGCGCATGCCCGACACGGCCATGTTCAGCGTGCGTGGGATCGGCGTCGCAGTGAGCGTAAGAATGTCGACTTCGCTGCGCAGGGCCTTGAGCTGTTCTTTTTGACGCACACCAAAGCGGTGCTCTTCGTCGATGATCACCAGGCCCAGGTTCTTGATCTTCACATCGTCCGACAGCAGCTTGTGCGTGCCGATCACGATATCGATCTTGCCCTCGGCCAGGTCAGCGACGGCGGCGTTGACTTCCTTGGCGGATTTGAACCGGCTCATCACTTCCACGGTCACCGGCCAGTCGGCAAAGCGATCACGGAAGCTGTTGTAGTGCTGTTGGGCGAGCAGGGTGGTCGGCACCAGAATCGCCACTTGCTTGCCACCGTGCACGGCAATAAACGCCGCGCGCATGGCCACTTCGGTTTTGCCGAAGCCCACGTCGCCGCAGACCAGGCGGTCCATCGGCTTGGGCGCCAGCATATCGGCGCGCACCGCTTCGATGGTGGTTTGCTGGTCGGGAGTTTCTTCGAAGGCAAAGCCGGCGCTGAAGGTGGCGTAGTCGGCTTTCGGGTCGGCAAACGCATAGCCTTCGCGCGCGGCACGGCGGGCATAAATGTCGAGCAACTCGGCCGCTACGTCGCGCACCTGTTCGGCGGCCTTGCGCTTGGCTTTCTGCCAGGTCTCGGAGCCCAGGCGATGCAACGGCGCCAGCGCGTCGTCGCTGCCGGTATAGCGGGCGATCAGGTGCAGGCTGGCCACCGGCACATAGAGCTTGGCGCCTTCGGCGTATTCCATGGTGAGGAATTCGGCGGCCTGGTTGTCGATCTCCAGGGTCTGCAGGCCCAGGTAGCGGCCCACGCCGTGGTCGATATGCACCACCGGCGCGCCTTCGCGCAGTTCGGTGAGGGTCTTGATCACCGCATCGTTGTTGGCGTCGGCGCGTTTTTCACGGCGCCGGCGCTGCATCACGCGCTGACCGAACAGCGGGCTCTCGGCGATGAGTGCCAGCGCCGGGTCGTCCAGCAACAAGCCTTCGTCCAGCGGCGCAATGGTGATCGCCAGGCGCTCTTGGCTGGCGACGAAATCCGGCCAGCTGTCGACGGTTTTCGGGCGCAGCTTCAGGCGTTCCAGTAATTCCAGCAGCACTTCGCGACGGCCGGCGGATTCGGCGGTAAACAGCACGCGGCCAGGGAAGTCGCCAAGGAAATTCGACAGCGCTTCCAGTGGCTGGGTGGCTTTGGCCTGGATCGCCAAGTCCGGCAACGTGCTCGCCGGGAAACGCTCGCGGCCACTGCCGGTGTCCACGTCCTGCTGGCTGGCGACCACGCGCGGCCAGTTTTTCAGGCGGGCGAAGCAGTCTTCCACCGGCAGGAACAGCTCGGCGGGCGGCAATAAAGGTCGCGCCGGGTCGACGCGGCGCTCTTCGTAGCGGTTGCGCACGTCGTTCCAGAAGTTTTCCGCCGCCTGCTCGATGCCCGGCAGCGAGAACACTTGGGTGTCTGCGGGCAGGTAATCGAACAGGGTGGAGGTTTCGTCGAAGAACAGCGGCAGGTAGTACTCGATACCGGCCGGTGTAATCCCGCTGCTTAAATCCTGAAAGATCGGGCAGCGGCGGAAGTCGACGTCGAAGCGTTCGCGAAAGCGCGCCTTGAAGCGCGTGACCGCGTCTTTTTGCAGCGGGAATTCGCGCGCCGGCAGCAGCTTGATCGACTCTACTTTGTCGATGGAGCGCTGGTTGTCCGGGTCGAAGGTGCGCAACGTCTCGATTTCGTCATCGAACAGGTCGATGCGGTACGGCAGTTTGCTGCCCATCGGGAACAGGTCGATCAACGCACCACGCACCGCGAATTCGCCGTGTTCGTACACCGTGTCGACGCAGCGGTAGCCGCTGGCTTCCAGGCGCGTGCGCATCTGCTCTACATCGAGTTTCTGGCCGACATCCAGCACCAGGCTGCTGCCGAGCAGGAACTTGGTCGGCGCCAGGCGGTGCAGGGCGGTGGTGATCGGCACCACCAGCACGCCGTGCGCCAGTTCCGGCAGGCGGTACAGGCTGGCAATGCGCTGGGAAATGATGTCCTGGTGCGGCGAGAACAGATCGTAGGGCAGGGTTTCCCAGTCGGGAAAGTGCAGCACCGGCAAATCGGGGGCGAAGAAGCTCAGCTCCTGCTCCAGCCGCTCGGCGCTTTGGCTGTCGGCGGTGAGCAGCAGGGTAAAGCGCTTGGCTGCGCTGGCAGCCTCGGCAATGGCCAGGCTCAGGGCGGCACCGGGCAGGTTGCCCCAGTGCTGTTTACCTGCCGCGGCAGGGAGAAGCGGTAGACGCAGAACGGGCACGGAAGGTTGAGCTCCAAGCGTTGCGACAAAGTCGGTAATTGTAGCGGCCCAAGGTGCCGCCTGTCAGTTGCTGACTGAACCTATTACGGTTTGCAGGAAATGTAGTGGCTAAGACAAACAATGGCGGGTTTTGACTCAATATGTAGTGCCATTTTGTGCAGATGTTTCGGAGGGTTACGGACAAGTCGGCGTTGGCGCTCAACCAGCGGCCTTCTGGAAGCCGCGTATTTACTGGGCTGCAGCGGTGTGTGATTTTTTCGCAAGCACTTTTTGTTGCCTGACGCGCATTGCTCCGAGGCCGGTCGGGCGGCATAATGTAGCCCCTTTTTTCTGCCCCTACATGTGGAAGGTTCCCGTGACTCAGAAGCCCGACCAGTGTCTTGGTGAATGGATCGACCGTGAAGCACTCGCTGAAGCGATGATTCCGCTTATCGGTCAGCTGTACCGCAATAACAATGTGGTGAGCTCGATCTATGGCCGCAGCCTGATCAACCAGTCAGTCATCGCGATTCTCAAAGCCCATCGCTTTGCTCGCCATCGTTCTGCCGACGACAGCGAACTCTCCGTCCACGAAACATTCCCTCTGCTTAAAGCCATGAGCGAGCTCAAGCTCGGCGCGGCTTCGGTAGACCTGGGCAAGTTGGCTTACAAGTTCCGCAAAGAAGGTGCCGGCCGCAGCGCTGAGCAGTTCGTGCGTGAAGAAATGGCCGATGTGGTTGGCCAGCAAAACGCTGCAGCCCGCAAAGGCACCGACGTGGTGTTGTACGGCTTCGGTCGTATCGGCCGCCTGCTGGCGCGCATCCTGATCGAAAAAACCGGTGGCGGCGACGGCCTGCGCCTGCGTGCCATCGTGGTGCGTAAAGGCGCCGAGAACGACCTGACCAAGCGTGCCAGCCTGCTGCGCCGCGACTCGGTACATGGCCCGTTCAACGGCACCATCGTCATCGACGAAGAAAACAACACCATCACCGCCAACGGTAACCTGATCCAGGTGATCTACGCGAAGAACCCGGCCGAGGTGGATTACACCCAATACGGCATCAAGGACGCACTGCTGGTGGACAACACCGGTGTATGGCGTGATGCCGAAGGCCTGGGCCAGCACCTGGCCTGCCCAGGTATCGACCGCGTTGTGCTGACTGCGCCTGGCAAGGGCAAGCTCAAGAACATCGTGCACGGTATCAACCACGGCGAAATCACCGCTGACGACAAGATCGTGTCCGCTGCTTCCTGCACCACCAACGCCATCGTGCCGGTGCTGAAGGCTGTGAATGACAAGTTCGGCATCGTGAATGGTCACGTTGAAACGGTTCACTCGTACACCAACGACCAGAACCTGATCGACAACTTCCACAAAGGCGATCGCCGCGGCCGTAGCGCCGCGTTGAACATGGTGATCACCGAGACCGGTGCCGCCACCGCTGCTGCCAAGGCCCTGCCTGAGCTGGCCGGCAAGCTGACCGGTAACGCGATCCGCGTACCGACGCCGAACGTGTCGATGGCCATTCTCAACCTGAACCTTGAGAAAGCCGCCACCCGCGAAGAGATGAACGAGTACCTGCGCTACATGGCGCTGCACTCCGACCTGCATAAGCAGATCGACTTCGTTAACTCGCAGGAAGTGGTGTCCACCGACTTCGTGGGCTCGCGTCACGCCGGTGTGGTCGACGCTGAAGCGACCATTACCCAGGACAACCGCGTTGTGCTGTACGTGTGGTACGACAACGAGTTCGGCTACAGCTGCCAGGTGGTTCGAGTGATGGAAGACATGGCCGGGGTTAACCCGCCAGCATTCCCGCGCTAAGCC
>NZ_VBVZ01000319.1 GCF_005863185.1 Pseudomonas edaphica | reverse complement strand
GGTTTCTCAGTCGAACCCTTCGGCGACTGCCACACCGCCATCGCAGGCAAGCCAGCTCCCACAGGGATCTAAGTAAGGCTCAGGACTGGTATTGGCTGAGCAACCGCTCCATGCGCGCATCCATCCGCCGTTTGATCTCGGCTTCAATATGCGGGGCAAAGTCGTCGATCACATCCTGCATGATCAGTTGCGCGGCGGCACGCAGTTCATTGTCCAGGTGCAGCAGCAACGCGTCGGGCGCTTTTTCTGCGGCAGGTGCCGGTTCTGCAGTGGGGGCTGGTGTGACAGGTTCAGGTGCGGCAGGTTTGCCACCGACCATGTCGAACAACAGCGGAATCTGTACCTCGCCCTCGACCGATTCGGTCAGCAGCGGCGGTTGCAACTCATCATCACCGAGCAATTGACGGATCGACTCCAGGTCGTCCAGCAAGTGGTCGTCTTTTTTCAGCGGGTTTGGAGTGTCCATCGTGTGCTCAAAGTCGTTGTAGCCGGTGATCTTGCAGAGGATAGCCCTGTTCGCGGTAGAAACGGAAACTCTCCCGCGCGGCCTGACGAATAGCCGGGTCTTCGACCACCACTTCCGCCACGCGGGCAAAAGCCTTGGCAAAGGCCGGTACTTTCAGGTCGAGGTTCACCAGCAGGTCTTGGTGATCGCCGCAGTTGTCGCCCAAACCCAGCACAATCAGGCCTTCGGGTTCGGACTCGGCGGGGCCGTGGGGCACGAAGCTTTCGCCCTTGAAGCGCCACAGGCGGGCGTCAAGGTCTTCACGCTGAGCGGCATCGCTGCAATGCAGGTAGATGCGGTGGCCCATGCGCCAGGCTTTTTCGGTAAGTTTGCAGGCAAAGTCCAGGCGCGCAGAGGGATCGGCGCTGGGCAATATATAGAAGTCGACTTGGGTCATTGCGGTTCCTGAGACCGGGGCGCCGTGAAGGCCGCCCCGGAATCTTCAGTTTCAGGCTTTGGCGCGATCCAGCAGGTACTGGGTCAACAGAGGAACCGGACGGCCACTGGCGCCCTTGTCCTTGCCGCCGCTGGTCCAGGCCGTGCCGGCGATGTCCAGGTGCGCCCAGTTGAAGTTCTTGGCGAAGCGCGACAGGAAGCAGGCGGCGGTGATGGTGCCGGCTTTTGGGCCGCCGATGTTGGCGATATCGGCGAACGGGCTGTCCAGTTGTTCCTGGTACTCGTCGAACAGCGGCAGTTGCCAGGCGCGGTCGTCGGCAGCCTTGCCGGCGCTGAGCAGTTGCTCGATCAACTCGTCGTTGTTACCCAGCAGGCCCGAGGTGTGAGCGCCCAGGGCGACCACGCAGGCACCGGTCAGGGTGGCAATGTCGATCACGGCCTGTGGCTTGAAGCGTTCGGCGTAGGTGAGGGCGTCGCACAGCACCAGGCGGCCTTCGGCGTCGGTGTTGAGGATCTCGACAGTCTGGCCGCTCATGGTCGTGACGATGTCACCCGGGCGTGCAGCACCACCGCTCGGCATGTTCTCGGCGCAGGCCAGGATGCACACCAGGTTGATCGGCAGCTTGAGTTCCAGCACGGCACGCAGGGTGCCGAACACGCTGGCGGCACCGCCCATGTCGTATTTCATTTCGTCCATGCCGGCGCCCGGCTTGAGGCTGATGCCGCCGGTGTCGAAAGTGATGCCTTTGCCGACCAGCGCGTAAGGCTTCTCGGACTTCTTGCCGCCGTTGTATTGCATCACGATCAGGCGTGGCGGCTGGTCGCTGCCCTGGCCCACGGCATAGAACGAGCCCATGCCCAGTTCCTTGATCTTCTTCTCGTCCAGCACTTCAACCTTCAGGCCCTTGAACTCCTTGCCCAGCGCCTTGGCTTGTTCGCCGAGGTAGGTTGGGTGGCAGATGTTCGGCGGCAGGTTGCCCAGGTCACGGGTAAACGACATGCCGTTGGCGATGGCGGTGGCGTGGGTGACGGCGCGCTCGACTTCAGCCTGGGCGGCCTTGATGGTCAGCAGGGTGATTTTCTTGATGGCGCGCGGTTCGGCCTTCTGGCTCTTGAACTGGTCGAAGACGTAACCGCCGTCCACCAGGCTTTCGGCCAGCAGGCGGGTCTTGCCGTAGCTGTCGCGGCCTTTTACTACGATTTCATCGAGGGCCAGCGCCGCATCGGTGCCGCCCAGGCCTTTAAGAGTGGTGAGGATACCGCTGATGATCTTGCGGAACGGGCGGTCGCCCAGTTCGGCGTCCTTGCCCACGCCCACCAGCAATACACGGTCGGCTTTGAGGTTGGGCAGGCTTTGCAGCAGCAGGCTTTGGCCGACTTTGCCGGCCAGGTCGCCGCGCTTGAGGACCGCGCTGATGGCGCCGCCGCTCAGTTCGTCCAGTTGCTTGGCGGCGGCGCCGAGCTTGCGCCCTTCGCCGACGGCGACCACGAGGGTGGCGGTTTTCAACGTTTCGGGGCTAACGCTTTTTACAACCAATTCCATTTTCGGGTCCCTTATTTAAGGTCTGTGAGCCTGGCGTCTGTACGCAGGCTTTGATGCTTGGCAGCTTTGTAAACCGCCCGCGACAAAGGCCGCAGTTTGAACCTCGCCAGAGCAGCCTGACAACCCTTGCAGCACGCTTTGTGCGTGCGTATGAGCAAGCACCGTGACAGGCGCGGTCAATCACAGGATAATGCGCAATCTTTTTAGCCGGCCCGTGCATGTGGGTCGACTCGGTATGCTTGCTTGTTTGGCCGCCTTAGCCTGACAACCCTGGAGTGTCTGGTTTGATCGTCTTCCGTTATCTGTCCCGCGAAGTCCTGTTGACCCTGAGTGCCGTGAGTGCGGTATTGCTGGTCATCACCATGAGTGGTCGTTTCGTCAAATTCCTCGCCCAGGCGGCCTCGGGCGCCCTGGATCCGGGCTCGTTGTTCCTGATCATGGGCTTTCGCCTGCCGGGTTTTTTGCAGCTGATCCTGCCGCTTGGCCTGTTTCTCGGCATCCTGCTGGCCTATGGCCGGCTTTACCTTGAAAGTGAAATGACCGTGCTTTCGGCCACCGGCATGAGCCAGCAGCGTCTGCTGGCCATGACCATGGTGCCGGCCACCGGCGTTGCGCTGGTGGTGGCCTGGTTGAGCATGAGCCTGGCGCCCCAGGGCGCCATGCAGTTCCAGTTGCTGCTGAACAAGCAGGACGCGATGACCGAGTTCGATACCCTGGAGCCCGGGCGCTTCCAGGCGCTCAACGACGGCACGCGGGTCACCTATACCGAAACCATGACCGACGACCGCTCTAACCTTGGCGGTGTGTTCATCTCGCAGAAAAACCTCGGCCTGAACCAGAAGGACCGCGGTATTTCGATTCTGGTAGCCAACAGCGGGCGCCAGGAAATACGCCCTGACGGTAACCGCTACCTGATCCTGGAAAATGGCTACCGCTACGACGGCAGCCCTGGGCTGGCGGAATACCGGGC
Source organism: Pseudomonas edaphica (assembly GCF_005863185.1). Taxonomy (GTDB): domain Bacteria; phylum Pseudomonadota; class Gammaproteobacteria; order Pseudomonadales; family Pseudomonadaceae; genus Aquipseudomonas; species Aquipseudomonas edaphica. The sequence continues at coordinate 3,689 of NZ_VBVZ01000319.1, read as the reverse complement.
GGTCAAATACGACACTTATGGCGTAATGCTGGCCAAGCCTGACATCAGTGAAGAGGTCACCGACCGCGATGCACTGCCGACGCTATCGCTGATCGGTAATCCCGAGCTGCGCTCCGTTGCCGAGCTGCAATGGCGACTCTCCCTGCCGCTGCTGGTGTTCATCGTGACGTTGATGGCGGTGCCGCTGTCGCGCGTCAACCCGCGCCAGGGCCGCTTCCTCAAGCTGTTGCCGGCGATCCTTTTGTACATGGCTTACCTGACCATCCTGATTTCCGCCCGTGGCTCCCTGGAGAAGGGCAAGCTGTCGCCAACCCTGGGCCTGTGGTGGGTGCACGGGATCTTCCTGGTGATCGGCCTGGGGCTGCTCTACTGGGAACCTATCCGTTTGAAAATGAAGAGCCGTCGTGGCCTGAAGGAGTTGGCTCGTGGCTAAGCTCGACCGCTACATTGGTAGCAGCGTACTGATCGCCATCCTGGCGGTATTGGGCATCATCCTTGGGCTGGCGTGCCTGTTTGCCTTTATTGATGAAGTGGGCAACGTCACCGACACCTATACCGTCACCCACGTATTGAGCTACGTGGCGCTGACCGCACCGCGTCGCCTCTACGACATGATGCCGATGGCGGCGCTGATCGGCTGCCTGATCGGCCTGGGCAGCCTGGCCAGCAGCAGCGAATTGACCATTATGCGAGCGGCGGGCGTTTCCATCGGCCGCATCGTCTGGGCCGTCATGAAACCCATGCTGTTGCTGATGGCGTGCAGTGTGCTGATCGGCGAGTACGTAGCACCACCGACCGAAGCCACGGCCCAGGCCAATCGTGCCCTGGCCCAGGGTTCGGGGGATGCGCAGAGCGCCAAGCACGGCCTGTGGCACCGCCAGGGTGATGAGTTTATTCACATCAACGCCGTGCAACCGGGCGGTTTGCTGGTGGGTGTGACGCGTTATACGTTCGACAAAGAGCGGCATATGCTGACCTCCAGTTTCTCCAAGCGTGCGCAGTACGACGAGGGGAAATGGGAGCTGTACGATGTCACCACGACGTATTTCCGTAATGTGGGGCAGGGCATCAAGGCCTACACCGAAGTGATCAATGTGCCGTCTGAACAGTGGGACATTGCCCTGAAGCCGGAACTTCTCAATACCGTGGTCATGATCCCGGAAAGCCTGCCGATCTCCGGTTTGTGGAGTTACATCCACTACCTCAAGGATCAGGGCCTGAACAATGGCCGTTACTGGTTGGCATTTTGGGTCAAGGTGTTGCAGCCGCTGGTCACCGCCGCGTTGGTGCTGATGGCTATTTCGTTCATCTTCGGCCCGCTGCGTTCGGTAACGCTTGGCCAGCGTGTGTTTACCGGCGTGCTGGTGGGCTTTACCTTCCGCATCGCCCAGGACCTGCTTGGCCCATCGAGCCTGGTATTCGGTTTCTCGCCGCTGTTTGCGGTGCTGGTACCGACGGCGGTCTGCGCCGTGGCCGGGTTCTGGCTGTTGCGCCGGGCCGGTTGATACCGCGCTTATGCACAAAAAATGCCCCGCTCATATGACCGGGGCATTTTTGTTCTGGTCAGCAAAGATGACGCCCGGCCCGAGCATCAGGTACAATTCCCGGCTATTTTTCAGCGGGCAATCTGCCTGCAGCCTTTTTGAGTGTTGATCCGTGAGTGATTTGAGTCATATCCGCAATTTCTCCATCATCGCCCACATTGACCATGGTAAGTCGACGCTGGCCGATCGATTCATCCAGATGTGCGGCGGCCTTGCCGAGCGTGAAATGGAAGCCCAGGTCCTGGACTCCATGGACCTCGAGCGCGAGCGCGGCATCACCATCAAGGCCCACAGCGTTACCCTGTACTACACCGCAAAAGACGGTATCAAGTACCAGCTGAACTTCATTGACACCCCTGGCCACGTTGACTTCACCTACGAAGTCAGCCGTTCGCTGGCCGCCTGTGAAGGTGCCTTGCTGGTGGTCGATGCCGGCCAGGGTGTTGAAGCCCAGTCCGTGGCCAACTGCTACACCGCGATCGAGCAGGGCCTTGAGGTCATGCCGGTACTGAACAAGATCGACCTGCCCCAGGCCGATCCTGACCGCGTTAAAGAAGAAATCGAAAAAATCATCGGCATTGACGCCACCGACGCCGTCGAGTGCAGCGCCAAGACCGGCCTGGGCGTTGACGAAGTGCTCGAGCGCCTGGTCAAGACCATTCCTGCGCCTACCGGCAACTACGAAGATCCGCTGCAAGCGTTGATCATCGACTCCTGGTTCGACAACTACCTGGGCGTTGTTTCCCTGGTACGCGTGCGCCACGGCCGTGTGAAGAAGGGCGACAAGATCCTGGTCAAATCCACCGGCAAGATCCACCTGGTGGACAGCGTCGGTGTATTCAACCCGAAACACACCGCCACCACCGACCTCAAAGCCGGTGAAGTGGGCTTCATCATCGCCGGTATCAAGGACATTCACGGTGCGCCAGTGGGTGACACCCTGACCTTGAGCTCCACCCCTGACGTCGACGTGCTGCCGGGCTTCAAACGCATCCAGCCGCAGGTTTACGCCGGCCTGTTCCCGGTCAGCTCCGACGACTTCGAAGACTTCCGCGAAGCGCTGCAGAAGCTGACCCTCAACGACTCGTCGTTGCAGTACACCCCGGAAAGCTCCGACGCCCTGGGCTTCGGCTTCCGCTGCGGGTTCCTGGGCATGCTGCACATGGAGATCATCCAGGAGCGCCTCGAGCGCGAATACGACCTGGACCTGATCACCACGGCGCCGACGGTTATTTTTGAGCTGGCGCTGAAAACCGGTGAAACGATTTACGTCGACAACCCGTCCAAGCTTCCGGATCTGTCCTCCATCGAAGACATGCGCGAGCCGATCGTGCGGGCCAATATCCTGGTTCCGCAAGAGCACTTGGGCAACGTTATTACCCTGTGTATCGAAAAACGTGGCGTGCAGCACGACATGTTGTTCCTCGGTACCCAGGTGCAAGTGACCTACGATTTGCCGATGAACGAAGTGGTTCTGGACTTCTTCGACCGTCTCAAATCCACCAGTCGCGGCTATGCTTCGCTGGATTACCATTTCGACCGTTACCAATCGGCTAATCTGGTGAAACTGGATGTGCTGATCAACGGCGACAAGGTGGATGCACTGGCGCTGATCGTGCACAAGGACAACGCGCACTACAAAGGTCGCCAGTTGACCGAAAAAATGAAAGAACTGATTCCGCGCCAGATGTTCGATGTCGCGATCCAGGCCGCCATTGGCGGGCAGATCATTGCACGGACCTCCGTCAAGGCACTCAGAAAGAACGTACTGGCCAAATGCTACGGCGGTGACGTAAGCCGTAAGCGCAAGCTGCTTGAGAAGCAAAAGGCCGGTAAGAAACGCATGAAGCAAGTGGGCAACGTGGAAATTCCACAAGAAGCCTTCCTTGCAGTGCTCAGGTTGGATAGTTAGGTCCTATGTCACTAAATTTCCCGCTGTTGCTGGTCATCGCCGTTGCCGTTTGCGGTCTCCTGGCGTTGCTCGATCTGGTGTTCTTCGCCCCGCGTCGGCGGGCGGCGATCGCCTCGTATCAGGGCAGCGTCAGCCAGCCCGATGCGGTGGCAATCGAGAAACTGAACAAAGAGCCTTTGCTGGTTGAATACGGCAAGTCGTTCTTCCCGGTGTTGTTCATCGTGCTGGTGCTG
>NZ_VBVZ01000318.1 GCF_005863185.1 Pseudomonas edaphica | reverse complement strand
CGCAAGAGCCGGGGCTTTTTGTTGGTGCGCTACAACGGCTTAGCCGTTGAACACATCATCCACGCTTTTCAGCGGGTAGTGCTTCGGATACGGCAGGGTAGCCACACCAGTCTCGATCGCGGCTTTGGCCACGGCATCCGAGATCAGGGTGATCAGGCGCTTATCCATTGGTTTCGGGATGATGTACTCACGACCGAATGCCAGTGGGGCACCACCGTAGGCATCGCACACGTCCTGAGGGACCGGCAGCTTGGCCAGTTCACGCAGGGCGTTGGCGGCAGCCACTTTCATCTCTTCGTTGATGCGCTTGGCGCGAACGTCCAGGGCACCACGGAAGATGAACGGGAAGCCCAGCACGTTGTTGACCTGGTTCGGGTAGTCCGAACGGCCGGTGGCCATGATCACGTCGTTGCGAGTGGCGTGGGCCAGCTCAGGCGAGATCTCCGGGTCCGGGTTGGAGCAGGCGAACACGATCGGGTTGGCCGCCATGGACTTCAGGCCTTCGGCGCTCAGCAGGTTCGGGCCGGACAGGCCAACGAACACGTCGGCACCGTCGAGGGCGTCAGCCAGGGTGCGCTTGTCGGTGGCGTGGGCAAACATCGCCTTGTACTGGTTCAGGTCGGTACGCTCGGACTGAACAACGCCCTTGCTGTCGACCATGAAGATGTTTTCCAGCTTGGCGCCCATGCTCACCAGCAACTTCATGCAGGAGATGGCCGCAGCACCAGCGCCCAGGCAGACGATCTGGGCGTCAGCCAGGGTTTTGCCAGCGATTTCCAGGGCGTTGATCATGCCGGCCGCAGTAACGATCGCGGTGCCGTGCTGGTCATCGTGGAATACCGGAATGTCGCACTGTTCGATCAGGGCCTTTTCGATCTCGAAGCACTCAGGTGCCTTGATGTCTTCCAGGTTGATGCCACCGAAAGTGATGGAGATGCGCTTTACAGTGTCGATGAAAGCTTGCGGGCTTTCGGAATCGACTTCGATGTCGAAAACGTCGATGCCGGCAAAGCGCTTGAACAGCACGCCCTTACCTTCCATTACTGGCTTGGAAGCCAATGGGCCGAGGTTGCCCAGGCCGAGAATCGCGGTGCCATCGGAAATCACTGCAACCAGGTTGCCTTTGCCGGTGTACTTGTACGCCAGTTCAGGGTCGCGGGCGATTTCACGTACGGGCTCGGCAACGCCAGGGCTGTAGGCCAGCGACAAGTCGCGGGCAGTGGCAGTGGCTTTGGTGAGCTCTACACTCAGCTTTCCTGGACGAGGATGGGCGTGATATTCGAGAGCGGCAGTTTTCAAATCAGACATATCGGCATTCCGCTTTTACTGTTGGTCGACGGACCGCCGAGGATACGCGTGTGAGAAAGTCCCCACAAGACTGGTCAGTCACTGCCGTCAAGGGCCGAGCACTACGACTTTCGGCCAAGAGCCACGGGATACAAGGGCTTAACTGTTCACAATTACGATAAAAAATGTCTACAATTATTTTATTAAAATCGCTTTGAGTGCAGCACGGTCAAATCGCAGGCACAAAAAAGGCGCCCACAAGGGGCGCCTTTTTCAACAGCTTGCAAAAACCCTGGGGGCTTTTGAGCCTTACTCTGCAGCAGCAGGCTTCTTGCCGAAAGCACCAAAGCGATCTGCGAAGCGCTGTACACGGCCGCCGGTGTCCAGAGTTTTCTGCTTACCGGTGTAGAACGGGTGGCACTCGTTGCATACGTCAGTACCCAGTGGCTTGCACAGGTTCGAACGCGTTTCGAACTTGTTGCCGCAGCTGCAGGTTACTTCGATAGTTTCGTACGCTGGATGGATATCGGCTTTCATGGTGACTTCCTCGGGCTAGCGTGCCGCCACTCGACACTATTGTCGAATACCGCACGTAATTAGGCCGCGGATTCTACCAGACCTTTTTAAACGCGCAAGCGGCGCCTCCCGTGCTTTGCCTACATAAAAGCCCCTTTCATCAGAAAAACCCAACACTCCACCGCCCATCTGCAAGGACGCACTTTTTTGTGGCGAGCAGGCTTGCCCTGCGCTGGGCAAGCCTGCTGCTCGCCACAACAAGCCCGGCGCCCACAGAAGTGCCGCAAGACAGGACACCCCCACCGCAGGTCTGCTAGGCTCCCGCCCCTGCGCCACTGCCTGCCTTTATATGAGACTCCCCGCGTGCCCGACGCCATTTTGCGCCTAGCCCTGCCATCGCCCCTGCGCCGCCTGTTCGACTACCGAGCCCCGGCCGGCGTGTTGCGGGCGCAGTTGCAGCCGGGCATGCGCGTGCGCGTGCCGTTTGGCCGTCGCGAGATGATCGGCATCCTGATCGAAGTGGCCGACCACAGCGAAGTCCCCGCCGAAAAGCTCAAGCCAGCCCTGGCCATCCTCGACGCTACACCGCCGCTGCCGCCCGCGCTGTTCAAGTTATGCCTGTGGACCGCACAGTATTACCAGCATAGCCTCGGCGATACCCTGAGCTGGGCACTGCCGGTGCTGCTGCGCCAGGGCGAACTGGCTGAAGCACGCCAGGAGCGTTTCTGGTCGATGGTGCCCGGCGCGCGCCTGGATGACCCACGCATCGCCCGCGCGCCACGCCAACGCGAAGCCCTCGCGACCCTGGCCCAACACCCCCATGGCGTAGCCCACCAGTTGTTAAGCAAGCTGATGCTGAGCAAAGACAGCCTCGACTTGCTGCTGGCAAAGGGCTTGGTGCAGGTGGAAATCCGCAAGCACGCGCCGGACCCGCGCCATGACCACTGGCTGGCTCAACCGGAGTTGCCGCTGAACCCCGAGCAACGCGCCGCCTATGAAGCCATTCGCGCCGGTTTCGACAGCTTCCATGCCTTCCTGCTCGCCGGCGTCACCGGCAGCGGCAAGACCGAAGTGTATTTGCAACTGATCCGCGAAACCCTGCAAGCCGGCAAGCAGGCACTGGTGTTGATCCCGGAGATCAACCTCGGCCCGCAAACCCTGGCGCGTTTCGAGCAACGTTTTAACGCGCGCATCGCGCTGGTGCATTCGGCGGTCAACGACCGCGAGCGCCTGGAAGCCTGGCTGGCGGCGCGGGACGGCGAGGCCGACATTATTATCGGCACCCGCTCGGCACTGTTCACGCCGATGAAAAACCCCGGGCTGATCATCATCGACGAGGAGCACGACGGCTCCTATAAACAGCAGGAAGGCCTGCGCTACCACGCCCGCGACCTGGCGCTGGTACGCGCGCGCCAGGAAGACATCCCGATTGTGCTCGGCTCGGCTACACCGTCCCTGGAAAGCCTGCACAACGCCTACACCGGCCGTTATGGCCTGCTGCGCCTCAACGAGCGCGCCGGCGGCGCCAAGCAACCACGGTTTCTGCGCCTGGATGTAAAAAGCCGCCCACTGGACAGCGGCATTTCCGGGCCGATGCAGCAAGCCATCGGCCAAACCCTCGCCGCCGGCCAGCAAGTCCTGGTGTTTCTTAACCGTAGGGGCTTTGCGCCGACGCTGCTGTGCCACGACTGCGGCTGGATGTCCGAGTGCGAACGCTGCGATGCGCGCATGACCGTACACCAGCGCCACGGCGAGCTGCGCTGCCACCACTGCGGCCATGTGGAGCGCGTGCCGCGCCACTGCCCACAATGCGGCAAAGTGGATTTGCGCCCCGTGGGTGCGGGCACCGAGCGTGCCGAGGAGCGCCTGGGCATTCTGTTTCCGGATTACCCGGTGCTGCGCGTCGACCGCGACAGCACCTCGCGCAAAGACGCGATGAACCAGCTGTTCGCGACCATTCAGAAAGGCCAGCCGTGCATCCTGATCGGCACGCAGATGCTCGCCAAAGGGCACCACTTCCCACGGGTAACGCTGGTGTCGATCCTGGACGCCGACGGTGGTTTGTTCTCCGGCGACTTCCGCGCCAGCGAACGCATGGCGCAACTGATCGTGCAGGTGGCAGGCCGTGCCGGGCGCGCCGAAGAGCCGGGCAAGGTGATTATCCAGACGCATCTGGCTGACCACCCCTTGCTGATTCAACTGACAGAACAGGGCTACTTCGCTTTCGCCGAACAGGCCCTGAGCGAACGCCGCTCCGCCGGCCTGCCGCCGTTTGCCCACCTGGCACTGTTGCGCGCCGAAGCGCACAAGCCAGGGCAGGCCGAAAATTTTCTCGACGAGGCATGCAGCGCCGCCGAACGTTTGCTCGGTGAGTTGAGTCTGGCCGGCATCGAATTGCTCGGCCCAGTCCCCGCGCCGATGGAGCGGCGCGCCGGGCGGTATCGCGCTCAGCTACTCTTGCAGGCAACGTCCCGTGCACCGCTGCATCGACTATTAAATAGCTGGATGCTTGCCCTGGAGCAAATGCCCAGCGCCCGCCAAGTGCGATGGTCGTTGGATGTGGATCCGGTAGACCTGTATTGATTGCGAAATCGCTATCGCAGGCAAGCCAGCTCCCACATTTTGAAATATGAACCCCCTTAAATGTGGGAGCGGGCTTGCCCGCGATGAGGTCCGCAGGTCCATCAACCTGTCTGAACGGTTGGCAAGCCCGCCCTCGCCACGGATAATGCCGAGTTTTTCCACCTGCGCATCGCGCACCGCCGCTTGCGGTCGAAAGAGAACACCATGAAAGACACCATTCGCCAGCTGATCCAACAAGCCCTCACCCAACTCGTCAACGAAGGTGTGTTGCCTGAAGGCCTGTCGCCGGCGATCCAGGTGGAAAACACTCGAGACAAGACCCATGGCGACTTTGCCAGCAACATTGCGATGATGCTGTCCAAGCCTGCCGGCATGAAACCGCGTGACCTGGCGGAGAAAATCATCGCCGCGCTGCCGACCGACGAGAGTGTGACCAAGGCCGAAATCGCCGGCCCAGGCTTTATCAACTTCTTCCAGAACACCCAGGCCCTGGCTTCGCGCCTGGACGCGGCCCTGGCCGACGCCAACATTGGCGTGCGCAAGGCCGGCCCCCTGGAGCGTGTGGTGATTGACCTGTCGGCACCCAACCTGGCCAAAGAGATGCACGTGGGCCACCTGCGCTCGACCATCATTGGTGACGGCGTGGCGCGGGTGCTGGAGTTCCTGGGTGACGACGTGATCCGTCAGAACCACGTGGGCGACTGGGGCACCCAGTTCGGCATGCTGATGGCCTACCTGCAGGAAAACCCGATCACCAGCAACGAGCTGGCCGACCTGGAAAACTTCTACCGCGCCGCCAAAAAGCGCTTCGACGAATCCGAAGAGTTCGCCGACCGCGCCCGTGGCCTGGTGGTCAAGCTGCAAGCCGGCGATGAAGATTGCCTGGCGCTGTGGGGCCGTTTCCGTGAGATTTCGCTGTCGCACTGCCAGGAAATCTACGAGCTGCTCAACGTGAAGCTGACCATGGCCGACGTGATGGGCGAAAGCGCCTACAACGACGACCTGATCAACGTGGTCAACGACCTCAAGGCTGCCAGCCTGTTGGTTGAGAGCAACGGCGCGCAGTGCGTGTTCCTCGAAGAATTCAAGACCGCCGACGGCGAGCCGCTGCCGGTGATCATCGTCAAGGCCGACGGCGGCTACCTGTACGCCACCACTGACCTGGCAGCCGTGCGCTACCGCAGCGGCGTGCTCAAGGCCGACCGCGCGCTGTATTTTGTCGACCAGCGCCAGGCCCTGCACTTCCAGCAAGTGTTCGAAGTGGCGCGCCGCGCAGGCTTCGTCACCCACCCGATGCACATGGAACACATGGGTTTTGGCACCATGAACGGCGCCGATGGCCGCCCGTTCAAGACCCGCGACGGCGGCACCGTGAAGCTGATCGACCTGCTCAACGAAGCCCAGGACCGTGCCTACAACCTGGTGAAGGAAAAGAACCCGGAGTTGGCCGAAGCCGACCTGCGCAATATCGCTCGCGTGGTAGGTATTGGTGCGGTGAAGTACGCCGACCTGTCCAAGCACCGCACCAGCGACTACAGCTTCAACTTCGAACTGATGCTCAACTTCGAAGGCAACACCGCGCCGTACCTGCTGTACGCTTACACCCGTGTGGCCGGCGTGTTCCGCAAGCTGGGCAAGGATTTCAGCGAGGTTGAAGGCCAAATCGTGCTGGATGCCCCGCATGAACAGGACCTGGCGGCCAAGCTGGCGCAGTTCGGCGAAGTGCTCAACAGCGTCGGTGAAAAAGGCACGCCGCATATCCTCTGCACGTATTTGTACGAAGTCGCCGGTCTGTTCTCCAGCTTCTATGAGAACTGCCCGATCCTTACGGCAGACGACGAAGCCCAAAAGCAAAGTCGCCTGCGCCTCGCCGCACTGGCTGGACGGACCCTCAAGCAAGGCCTGGAACTGTTAGGCCTGGAAACCCTGGAGCGTATGTAAGTTGGCTGCCAAGAAAAAACCTGCACCCAAGCGCGGCGCCAGCCGCTATCAGGCACCGGCGAAGAAGCCAATCCCGGGCTGGCTGTGGATGGCTATCGGCCTGGCGGTCGGCGCGTTTGTGGTGATCCTGATGAAGCTGGAGCCCGGCAAGGGTGATGACGTCAAACGGGTCAAGCAAGAACAGCAGAAGGCCACAAAAATCGCCGAGGCCAACAAGACTGCGCCGAGCCCGACCGCGCCGGTAAAGCCCAAGTACGACTTCTACACGCTGCTGCCGGAGTCGGAAGTGATCGTGCCGCCTGACGCCGTGCCGGAGAAAACCCTGCCGACGCCACAAGTGCCGACCACGCCGGTGACACCAGCGGAAGCCGCGAAAATCGACACCGCACGCGCTCAAGCCGCGTTGGCCGGTATCACTCCGCCGCCACCGCCACCGGTTGCGACCACCAAGGCGGCGCCGGTGACCAAGTTCTTCCTGCAAGCGGGGTCGTTCCCGAAACAGGCGGATGCGGATCGTGTGCGTGCGCAGATCATCCTGCTGGGCCAGTCGGTAACAGTGGAGTCCGGCACGGTGAAGGATGCGACCTGGTATCGCGTATTGGTCGGGCCGTTCAGCAACCGTGAACAGCTGACCGTGGCGCAGAAGCAACTGGCGGGTGCAGGCTTTAGCAATCTGTTGTTACAACAACGCCAGAGCCGTTGATGCCGGCTCAACGTTGATCAAAATGTGGGAGCTGGCTTGCCTGCGATAGCGATGTAACAGTCAGTATTTTCAG
>NZ_VBVZ01000317.1 GCF_005863185.1 Pseudomonas edaphica | reverse complement strand
TAAAGGCACTGCAATGTTCCTGAAAGAACTCAGCGACTGGGTTTGGCGCTGCTTCGCAGCCCAACGCAGGCGGTGCGACGATTCGACAAGCCTGCTCGCCACAGGAGAAACTGGCTGCCTTGAAAAGTTGTGTAGGTACCTAGGGCCATCGCAGGCAAGCCAGCTCCCACATACAAGCAATTCGAAAAAATCATCAAGCCGGGCGCACATCCCGCTGCCTGGCCAACCCTTCCAGCGTAAACCGTGCCTGCATCAGCACCACATCGCGCACCGCCTCCATCTCCTTCTGATTCACCTCGGTCCACTTCAGCGCTTCCAGCAACTTGGGCTTCTGCACCCGAAACGCCAAGCCCTGGGTGAACAGCGCCATGGAGTGAATCACCGTGCGCTCGTCTTCCACGGCAAAGCCGGAAAGGCGCGCGATCAGTTGGCGTATGACCCGACCAATGCGTGCCTTGAAGCGGTCTTCAAAGGCGGTGGTTGCGCTTTGCGGGCACAGGCCGGCCTGATGACGATCCATAAATGCGCGCCAGATCGTGGTCTGGGGGCTGTCCTGGATGGTGGAGACCACCGTACCCAGAATGCCCAGCGAGACGTCGATCAAGGTTTTATCGCTCGCCTTGGCATCCGCCAACGCGGCCTCGGCCGCTTCCACGCACGGCGACATCTTGCGCCACAGCAGCGTGATCAAATGCTCGACACACTCCAGGTACACGCCTTCCTTGCCATCGAAGTAGTACTGGATCGCGGGCGCATTAACCCCGGCAGCCGTGGCGATGTCACGGGTGGACGCGCGGTCATAGCCGCGTTCGCCAAACACCTCGACCGCCGCTTCGACGATACGTGCGCGGGTTTCTTCACCGCGCTGGTAACCACCTTCGGCAGCAGGTTTATGTCGTGCCATGTGCAGCTCCTCTCGAATACCGGACCAAAATATACCAGTTGACAAAAATTCGCGAAAAATAGAATTTATTCCATCCGATATAAAACCGGCTCTCACAAACAGGAATGACTCGATGTCCGCTGCAACACCCTCCCCTCAGGTCATTCCTGAAGACACCGTTAATGGCCAGCGCAGCAAAGCGCGCCGCATTCTCCTGAGCATCGCCACCCTCGCGCTGCTGGGCGGCCTTGGCTGGGCCGGGTGGTGGTGGCTGAACGGGCGCTTTGTCGAAACCACCGACGATGCCTACCTGCAGGCCGACAGCATCAGCGTAGCGCCCAAGATCAACGGCTATGTGGCCGAGGTGCTGGTCAGCGACAACCAGAACGTCAAGCGTGGCGACGTGCTGGTGCGCCTGGATGCGCGCAAATACCAGGCGGTGAGCGACGAAGCCTCGGCGACGATAGCTGCGCGCAATGCCGACTACGCCAAAGCCCAGGCCGACCTGGTACAGCAAGATTCCACCATTGCCGAAGCCCGCGCCCAATTGCAAGGCGCCCAGGCCGACGCACAACACGCACAAACCGAAGTGGCCCGTTATGCACCGCTGGCCCGCTCCGGCGCCGAGCCAGAAGAACGCCTGGCGCAACTCAACAACCAACTGGCGCAGGCACGCAGCACCGTGGCGGCCAAACAGGCTGCACTGCGCTCCAGCGAAACCCGCTACGGCACCCTGCAAGCCCAACTCAAGCAGGCCCAGGCGCAACTCGGCGTGGCCAAGGCCAGCGAAGCGCAGAGCCAGCTGGATGTGGATGATGCGGTGATCCGCAGCCCGCTCGATGGTCGGGTCGCCGACCGTGGCGTGCGCGTCGGCCAGTATGTGCAGCCCGGCACGCGTTTACTGACGGTGGTGCCGATCAGCGCGATTTACCTGACCGCCAACTACAAGGAAACCCAGATCGGCGCCATGCGCCCCGGCCAGGCTGTGACGGTACACGTGGATGCACTGCCCGGCCGCAACCTGCAGGGCCATATCGACAGCCTGTCGCCCGGTACTGGCGCGCAGTTCGCCTTGCTGCCGCCCTCGAATGCCACCGGCAACTTCACCAAAATCGTGCAGCGTGTGCCGGTGAGGATTGCCCTTGATGTACCCGATGATATTCGCGCGTCGTTGATGCCCGGCCTGTCGGCCACCGTCGAAGTCGACACGCGTAGCCACGCGGCGGATGCCAACCATGGCTGAGGCGCTGATGGCCGAGGCCGTCGCCGAAAAACCGCGCAACGCCTCGTTGACCGACTGGATCGCCGTGGCTGCCGGGGCATTGGGCGCCTTGCTGGCGACGCTGGACGTGTCGATCACCAACTCGGCGCTGCCGCAGATCCAGGGCCAGATCGGCGCGACCGGCACCGAAGGTACGTGGATCGCCACCGGCTACCTGATGTCGGAGATCGTCATGATCCCGCTCGCCGCATGGCTGACGCGGGTATTCGGCCTGCGCCGTTTTCTGATCGGCACCGCGCTGATGTTCACCGCGTTTTCGATGTTCTGCGGCTTGTCCTCCAGCCTCGGTGCGATGATCGCCGGGCGCATCGGCCAGGGCTTTGCCGGCGGCGCCATGATCCCCACCGCGCAGACCATCGTGCGCACGCGCCTGCCCCCGCACCAACTGGCGATCGGCACCACCATGTTCGGCATGACCGTGATTCTCGGCCCGTTGCTGGGCCCGGTGATCGGCGGCTGGCTCACGGAAAACATCAACTGGCGCTGGTGTTTCTTTCTCAACCTGCCCATCAGCATTGCGCTGATCACCTTGCTGATCACCGGCCTGCCGACCGAGCGCATGAACCTGCAACGCTTTATCAGCGCTGACTGGTTGGGCATCCTCGGCCTGGCCATGGGTTTGAGTTCGCTGACCGTGGTGCTCGAAGAAGGCCAGCGCGAACACTGGTTTGATTCGCTGCTGATCATCTGGCTGAGCATCGCCACCGTCACCGGGTTCTTCCTGATTGCCCTGGGGCAACTGCGCTCAACAACCCCGATCCTGCGCCTGCAACTGGTGCTCAACAAAAGCTTTGGCAGCGTGCTGTTGATCGGCACAGCGGTCGGCGCCGGCATCTATGGCACGGCGTACCTGGTGCCGCAATTCCTGGGCATTTTGTCGGGCTACAACGCGCAGCAGTCGGGCGCGATCATGCTGTTATCGGGGATTCCGGCGTTTGTGTTGATGCCGATTCTGCCGAGAATGCTGGGCCGCTACGACCTGCGCTGGATGGTCGGCGCCGGGCTGTTGCTGTACTGGGCCAGTTGCTACGTCGACACTACGCTCACCACTGACAGCGTTGGCCATGACTTTATCTGGTCGCAACTGCTGCGCGGGTTCGGGCAGATCCTGGTGATGATGCCTCTAAGCCAATTATCCATGCGCTCGGTGCAAACCCACGAAGCCGGGGACGCCGCCGGGCTGTACAACATGTCGCGCAACCTGGGCGGCACCATCGGCCTGGCCCTGCTCGGCGTGTTGATGGACCGGCGCAGCCACTTTCACGACGACATGTTGCGCGAAGGCATCCAGGCCAACAGCCAACTGGCCCAGGACCATATGGCCAGCAGCACCGCCAGCTACCTGGCACAAACCGGTGATGCCTCCACCTCACAGCTGCAAGCCTTCGCGCAACTGGCCAATGACATCGCGCGGCAAGCCTCGGTCATGGCCTACAACGACTCGTTTTATCTACTGGGACTGGCGATGCTGGCGTGCCTGCCCCTGATCTTTATTCTGAAAAAGCGCACGGTAACCCGATGATCCCTCGCAAGCTTCCTCTTCTGCTCAGCGTTGCGCTGCTGTCCGCCTGCACGGTCGGCCCCGACTACCAGGGCGCACCCAACGTCGCGCCCAAAACCCTGGCAGCCGGGCGCTTGCCGCATGCCGATAACACCTCCGCTGGCGCACCCGCTGTCGCGCAGTGGTGGCGCACGCTGGGCGACGCGCAGCTCAACGAACTGGTGGACAAAGCCCTGCGCAACAGCCCGGACATCGCCACCGCCCAGGCCCGGTTGAAGCAATCGCGCGCCAGCCTTAGCGGCGCACAGGCCAACGCGATGCCCAAGGTCAGCGGTGATGCTGCGATGCTCAAACTGCGCTCGCCCGACACCTCCGCGCTGGGTGGCAACAGTGGCGGCGGCCGCGGCCCGCTGAACCTCTACCTCGCCGGCTTCGATGCCAGTTGGGAAGCCGACCTGTTCGGCGGCACCCGTCGCGCCGTCGAGGCTGCGCAGGCCGAAGCCGACGCGTCCCAGGCGCAACTGGCCGATGCCCAGGTGCAACTGGCCGCCGAAATCGTCCAGGCCTACACCGACCTGCGCGACCAGCAAACACGCCTGGCACTGGTGGACTCCAGCGTCGACATCGAAAACCAGGCCCTAAACCTCACCCAGCAACGCCGCGAGCGCGGCGTGGCCTCGCAACTGCAACTTGAACAAGTCATCACCCAAGCCGAAAACACCCAGGCCCAGCGCCTGCCTCTGCAAGCCGCCATCGTCGAATCCCTCGACCAACTCGGCCTGCTTTGCGGCCTGGAGCCCGGCGAACTGGATAGCCAACTCGCCACCGCCCGCGCCCTGCCCGCGCTGCCCAGCGCCGTGCCGCTGGCAGACCCGGCAGCGGTGCTGAAGGCGCGCCCGGATATCCGCATGGCCGAGCGTAAGCTGGCGTCGAGCAACGCACAGATCGGCGAAAAAACCGCCGACTGGTTCCCCAAACTCAGCCTCACCGGCGACCTCTCCTTCTCGGCCAGCGACCCCGGCCACCTTGCACGCAAAGACAGCGGCACCTGGCTGATCCTGCCGCGCATCACCTGGAACGCCCTCGACTTCGGCCGCGTCGCCGCCAGCGTCAAAGGCGCCGAAGCCGGGCGCGATGAAGCGCTGGCGCAGTACAAGAGCGTGGTGTTGAGTGCATTGCGCGACGCGGATGTGGCCTTGGCACGCTATGGGCATCAGCGTCAGAATGTGGTGCTGCTGCGCAATGTGGAATCTTCGGCAGTACGCGCCGCCGACCTGACCCGCCAGCGTTATCGCGCGGGCACGGCCAGCACCCTGGATTGGCTGGATGCCGAGCGCACGCGCTACCAGGCGCAAGAGAGCCGGATTTCCGGGGATGCTGAACTGCTGAAGGATTTTGCGTCGTTGCACAAGGCGCTTGGGTTAGGCTGGACGCTGTAGAGGGTTCTACGCGCATAAACCAAGGAAGAACATGATCTCTATTCGTAAAGCGACAACCGCCGATATCGATACGCTGCGCGAGGTCGGTTGCCAGACCTATCGCGAGCATTTTTCGACGTTATGGTCGCCTGCCGGCATGCACGGTTTTCTTGAGCAGGACTTTTCGCCCAGTGCGCTGCGCCAGTCACTCGAGTTGCCAGGCAGGCATGCGTGGTTTATTGCTTGTGATGAACAAGGCAAAGCCGTCGGGTTTGCCAAAGTGAACGGGGCAGTGCCTGCACCGTTAACCGGTGAAGTGGGCGCGGAGCTGCAGAAAATCTACCTGCTCAAATCCGCCGCCGGCAGGGGTTACGGCAAACAACTGTTGCAGTGTGTTCGCGATGAAGTGGCGCAACGTGGTGAGCATTTACTGTGGCTGGACGTGCTCAAAACCAACGTCAGTGCACAGGGCTTTTATGAGGCATTCGGGTTTCGGCGCATGGGCGAAATCCCCTTCAGCACGGACCTTGCCGACATCGGGATGGTCGTCATGGGACTTCAATTGAAACAGCAGGCGCAGCGCTAAATGGCCGAACTGATAGAGGGGCTCGACGGGCCCAGAACCGCACAACAAGAACTGTTTTACGACCTTGACGATGCACGCGCAGTTATCGGCTGGTCGGTGGTGGAGCTGACGGCGATGGCCGCGAACGGTAGAACACCCGAAGAAGCAGTGGCCCTGATGAAAATGTGCGCATTGCTGGCTGCGCAACAAGCAAAGCTTGGCGTGTACGCCGAAGAGGTGAAGGCACAGCGTATTGTCCGCGCTGAGGCCTAGCGAGTAATAAAAAAAAGGAATTTATACATGCCGTTTTCATTGGAAGAAAGAACCGCCTTGCTCGCTCTCAAGGGCGTAGGCCCCACCGTGATTACACGGCTGGAGCAGTTGGGCATTGACTCATTGGAAGTGCTTGGAAAGTCGAACGTGAGCGACATTCTCGCGCAAGCATCGGCAGCAGTCGGGTCGACCTGCTGGAAAAACAGCCCCCAGGCACGGGCAGCCATTACCGCGGCTGTGGCGCTCGCGCAAAAAACCTGACAAAAAAGTGTAAACCACAGCCCAAATGCTGCACGTTTTATGACCATCACCCATCAATTTAAGGCGAACACCGTAACTGTGGCGAGCAGGCTTGCCCTGCGTTGGGCTGCGAAGCAGCCCCCATCTCACTCTAACTGACTTACCACGCCGCCTGAATAGGCTTAGCTCGCAGCTCAATCAGTCGATAATCACATCGCGACCTTCCGCCTTCAAACGGGCAAGGTTGTCCTTCATCTGCTGCAACCGCTCAGGCGCATGCCCCTGCCACTTCGTCACCTCAGCCACCACCCGTAGCGGCTCCAACGAGCGATAGGACAGCGTCGGGTTACCGGCAAATTTCTTATCCGTCACGTTGGGGTCATCCAAGATTGGCCCGGTGGCCTCTACCACGTAAATCCGTTCTGGACCGTCACCCAACGCCAGCTCGGCGCCCCAAATCGCAGCGTCCAACGTGCCCGCGAAATACACCCAGGACAGTGGCTTGCCCGTCGTGAAGTTGGAGGGGTAGCCGACGCGGATGGTGTCGCCTGGCTCCAGGTCAGCCCGGGTGCCGTGGAAGAACTGACGGGTAAATACGCCGGCAATAGTGGACATGGGCTGGGTGATCCTTGGAGGAAGGGAGTTGGGGGTAATAACACAAAAAATGGATGAAATGGAGAAGCCAAAACAATGATGGCACTGTAGCATCACCGCTTTTCTTTTGAGGCCCCCGCGTGAACAAGAAATTTCTATATTGCACCGCCGCGCTCATCTCGTCGGCAGCTGTCGTTTATGCCTTCGCCCTTTACGTCCGTGTGGATCCGTCGATCGAATTCTGGGTTTTACATGCGCTCGTTGCGCTCATCTTGGTGATCATGCACGTGGCTGCACACCTTGGCGCACTCGCTGATAACAAAGCGTTTCTGGAGGCAATAAACCGCCTTCCCACCGTGCGCAT
>NZ_VBVZ01000316.1 GCF_005863185.1 Pseudomonas edaphica | reverse complement strand
ACGCGTGGAGCAGTGGAAAATGTCCACACCGGCGTCGGATAACGGCTTAAGAAACTCACCCAGCGCCTCGGGGGTTTGCACCAGGCGTGCGGTGTAGTCCTGCTGCTTCCATTGAGAGAAGCGCAAGATGATCGGGAAGTCCGGGCCGACGGCGGCGCGGGTGGCCTGGATCAATTCAATGGCAAAACGCGAACGGTTGGCCAGGCTGCCGCCGTATTCGTCAGTGCGCTGGTTGCTGCCCTCCCAGAAGAACTGATCGACCAGATAGCCGTGGGCGCCGTGGATCTCCACGCCATCCATGCCGATGCGCTGGGCATCCTTGGCGGCCTGGGCGAAGGCGTTGATCACGTCCTTGATGTCTTGTTGGGTCATGCCATGGACGACGACGTTGCCGTCCTTGAGTTTCTCCATCGGGCCGTAGGCCGGCACGCTGGCGTCAGGCTCGGTGCCGATACGGCGCACGCTGCCCACGTGCCACAGCTGCGGGACGATCTTGCCGCCTTCGGCGTGTACCGCGTCCACCACCTTCTTCCAGCCGGCCAACGCGGCCTCACCGTAAAAGTGCGGGACGTTCGGGTAGCCATTGGAGGCCTGATGGCCGACCACCGTGCCTTCGGTGATGATCAGGCCCACGCCCGCAGCGGCGCGGCGGCGGTAGTACTCAATGACCTTGGAATTGGGTACGCCACCCGGCGAGAACGAACGGGTCATGGGCGCCATGACCACACGGGTGGACAGTTGCAGTGCACCGAGCTGGAAAGGTTTGAACAAAGCCTGGACGGGCATGGGAGCACTCCACATAAGAGGGATTTATGATGTGGATAATATGAGCCGTGCCGCGTGCTGGGTAGCACTATTGATCTGGGTGATTAAGGGGTAAAAGTGATGAGGGTTTAGGGCTGCTGCGCAGCCCAGCGGGAGCAAGCTCCCTCGCCACAGTGCAGGAACGATTCAGCTCAGGGCTTTTTCGATGGCCTGTACGATCGTCGGATCATCCGGCGCCGTGCGCGGCGAGAATCGCGCCAGTACTCGCCCATCCTTGCCGAGCAGGAACTTCTCGAAATTCCAGGTGATATCCCCAGGAAACTCAGCGCCCTCGCCCGCCAACAAGCGATACAGCTGATGGCGATCGTGACCATTGACGTCAAGCTTGCTGCCCAACGGAAAGGTCACGCCGTAGTTCAGGCTGCAGAACGCCTGGATTTCTTCCTCGGAGCCCGGTTCCTGGCCTGCAAACTGGTTGCACGGCAGGCCGAGCACGGTAAATCCCTGGCCCTTATACTGCTGGTAAAGGTTTTCCAGGGCGGCGTATTGCGGGGTCAAACCACATTTGGAGGCCACGTTGACCACCAGCACCACTTGCCCCTTGAAAGGCGCCAGCGGCAGCTCTTGTCCGTCCAAAGCTTTGAGTTTCAGGTCGTGGAAAGCACTCATGACGAACTCCAGATATCCCATGTTCTTCGCGTTGCGGCTGTTCGAGATTACAGACCACAAGCCTGCAATCATAGACGCCGATTGAAAAACTCGCCCGCCGGTTACTGCGCGGTCGGCCAGGGCAAAATCGGAATCGCGGTGACCGCATTCTGCGGGCTGCCTTCGATCAGACGATCGCTGTAGACCAGGTACACCAAGGTATTGCGCTTCTTGTCGAGGAAGCGCACCACCTGCATGGTCTTGAACACCAGCGAGGTGCGCTCCTTGAACACTTCGTCGCCATCCTTGAGCTCGCCCTTGAAGTGAATCGGGCCAACCTGACGGCACGCAATCGACGCTTCAGCGCGGTCTTCGGCCAGGCCCAGGCCGCCTTTGACGCCGCCGGTCTTGGCACGCGACAGGTAGCAGGTCACGCCGTCGACCTTGGGATCATCAAACGCCTCGACCACAATACGGTCGTTGGGGCCGACAAACTTGAACACCGTCGACACCTGGCCGATTTCTTCGGCCGAGGCCAGCAACGGCATGGCCAGCAGCAGGCCGAGTAATCCTTTCATGACACGCATCGTGTATTTCCTTTATTCAGACCAGGATCAGGTTATCGCGGTGAACCAGTTCCGGTTCGGCCATGTAACCCAAGAGTCCGACAATCGCGTCGGACGATTGTCCAATAATCTTCTGTGCTTCAAGGGCGCTGTAGTTGGCCAGGCCACGGGCGATCTCGCGACCATCGGGCGCCACACACACCACCATCTCGCCACGGCGGAAGCTGCCCTGCACCAACTTGACGCCGACCGGCAGCAGGCTCTTGTTGCCCTGGGACAAGGCTGACACAGCACCGTCGTCCAGAACCAGCGTGCCACGGGTTTGCAGATGACCGGCCAGCCATTGTTTGCGCGCCGCCAGCATGCCGCGTTCCGGCGACAGCAGCGTACCGATGCGCTCACCGGCCTTGAGGCGATCCAGCACACGCTCCAGGCGCCCACCGACGATGATGGTGTGCGCGCCGGAACGTGCGGCCAGCCGCGCCGCACGCAGTTTGGTCTGCATGCCGCCACGGCCCAATGCACCGCCTACACTGCCGGCCACGGCGTCCAGCGCCGGGTCATCGGCGCGGGCTTCGTAGATAAGCTGGGCGTCGGGGTTGTTACGCGGGTCAGCGTCAAACATGCCGTCGCGGTCGGTGAGGATCACCAGCAGGTCGGCTTCCACCAGGTTGGCGACCAGCGCGGCCAGGGTATCGTTGTCGCCGAAGCGGATTTCGTCGGTGACCACCGTGTCGTTCTCGTTGATTACCGGGATGACCTTGAGCTCAACCAGTGCGCGCAGGGTGCTGCGAGCGTTGAGGTAACGTTTGCGGTCGGACAGGTCGTCGTGGGTCAGCAGGATCTGCGCCGTGTGGCGGCCGTGCTCGGCAAAGCTGGATTCCCAGGCTTGCACCAAGCCCATCTGGCCGATGGCGGCGGCGGCTTGCAGTTCGTGCATCGCGCTGGGTCGCGCGGTCCAGCCGAGGCGGCTCATCCCGGCGGCAACGGCCCCGGACGAGACCAACACCAACTCGACACCGGCCTCATGCAAGGCCACCATCTGCTCGACCCAGACGCTCATCGCTGCGCGATCCAGACCTTTGCCATCCGCCGTCAGCAGCGCACTTCCGATCTTTACGACCCAGCGCTGCGCACCTGTCACTTTGCTCCGCATCATCTTCAACCTTAGATTGAGGGCCCCGCGACCCAGCGCGGCCCATAACGTTATACCCGGATACCAAAACGCCGCTCCTGGGAGCGGCGTTTGAGTTTATCGCAACCTATCAGTCGCGCACGTAAATGATTTCCGGACCGTCTTCATCATCCACGTCTTCTTCGTCCCAATCGTCGTCGCCGATGTCATGGACCGACTTCACGCCGCTGCGGCGCAGGGCACGCTGGTCGTCCAGAGCTTGCAACTGGGCGCGGGCTTCGTCTTCGATCTGCTGGTCGAGTTCTGCCAGTTCTGCCTTGAATACCGGGTCGGCCGCCAGGCGGTCGGCGCGGTCTTCGAGGTAGCGCATGATGTCGCGGGTCAGGCGCTCGGTGCCTTCTTTGGCGATGGCCGAGATCACGTAGACCGGGCCTTCCCACTCCAGGCGATCAACGATCTCCTTGACGCGTTCTTCGTGCTCTTCTTCGAGGATCTGGTCGCACTTGTTCAGTACCAGCCAGCGGTCACGCTCGGCCAGGGCCGGGCTGAACTTGGTCAGCTCGCTGACGATCACTTCGGCGGCGTCTGGTGCGCTGGTGTCATCCAGCGGCGCCATGTCGACGAGATGCAACAGCAAACGGGTGCGCGACAAGTGCTTGAGGAAGCGAATCCCCAGGCCTGCACCGTCGGAAGCACCTTCGATCAAGCCAGGAATGTCGGCGATCACGAAGCTTTTCCAGCGGTCTACGCTGACCACGCCCAGGTTTGGCACCAGGGTGGTGAACGGGTAATCGGCGACTTTCGGCTTGGCGGCCGAGACCGAGCGGATGAAGGTACTTTTACCGGCGTTCGGCAAGCCCAACAGGCCCACGTCCGCCAGTACTTTCATCTCCAGCTTCAGGTCACGCTGCTCGCCCGGCTTGCCCGGCGTGGTCTGGCGTGGCGCGCGGTTGGTACTGGACTTGAATCGGGTGTTACCCAGACCGTGCCAGCCGCCCTGCACAACCATCAGCTTCTGGCCGGCCTTGGTCAGGTCGCCAATCACTTCCTGGGTCGCGGAATCGATGATCGTGGTGCCGACCGGTACGCGCAGTACCAGGTCTTCGCCTTTTTTACCGGTGCAGTCGGTGCTGCCGCCGTTGGAGCCACGCTCGGCATCGAAGTGCCGGGTGTAACGGTAGTCGACCAGGGTGTTGAGGTTTTCGTCGGCCATCATGTAGATGGAACCGCCGTCACCGCCGTCACCGCCGTTTGGACCACCGTTTTCGATGAACTTTTCGCGACGGAAACTCATGCAACCGTTACCGCCGTCGCCTGCTTTTACTCGGATGGAAACTTCATCAACGAACTTCATAACAAAACGCCTCTCGTCGCACGGACGAGCTTAAGAAACCAAGACATAAGACTCTTGCAAAAATGAGCGCAGCGACCTCAGAAAACGACCGCACATCCAGCGCCTGAGCCCATCACAAACAGCTTTGCAAGAGACTCACTCCACAAACGAAAAAGCCCCGTCGCGAGACAGGGCTTTTCCAGCGATCGCGCAATTAAGCGGCGACAACGCTCACGTAACGGCGGTTGAACGCGCCTTTTACTTCAAACTTGATCACGCCTTCGATTTTAGCGAAGAGGGTGTGATCTTTACCCATGCCAACACCGTAACCGGCGTGGAATTGGGTGCCGCGCTGACGCACGATGATGTTGCCCGGAATGATTTTCTGGCCGCCATACATCTTAACGCCAAGGCGTTTGGCTTCTGAGTCGCGACCGTTACGGGTACTACCACCAGCTTTTTTGTGTGCCATGAGTCAATTCTCCTAGTGAGGAATTAGGCTGAAATTAAGCCTGAATACCGGTGATTTTGATCTCGGTGTACCACTGGCGGTGGCCCATACGCTTCATGTGATGCTTACGACGACGGAACTTGATGATGCGGACTTTATCGTGACGACCTTGGGAGATCACTTCAGCCACAACGGTAGCGCCAGCAACAACTGGAGCGCCGATGTTCACGTCATCGCCATTAGCGACCAACAGAACGCGATCAAAGGTAACGGATTCGCCAGTAGCGACTTCCAGTTTTTCGATCTTCAGGTATTCACCTGGGGCGACCTTGTATTGCTTGCCACCAGTAACAATTACTGCGTACGACATGGTATTTCTCCGATAATCCTGCTCACCCAGCGCTTTATAAGAAAAGGTATTGGCTGGCATGGCTGCATGGGATGGACGTCCCGAATGCAATTGCGTAAGGCAGGTGCTGCCCAGGAAGTTCAGGGTGCGCGATTGTACGCAAGGTAAATGGGTGATGCAAGGGGCCGTCTATCGCGCCTTGACACTGCCGGGTCAGGGTCCTAGCATGCCGCGCAACCCTTCTGGAGCGACTGTCGCTGATGCAACCCCAAGCTTTCTACCGCGCGGTCGCGGACGATTTTAGCGCCGTCGACGGCATCATCAAGCAGCAGCTCACGTCTAAAGTGCCGCTGGTCTCCAAAATTGGCGACTACATTACGTCGGCGGGCGGTAAACGCCTGCGACCTTTATTAGTGTTGCTGTGTGGCAAGGCTCTGGGCCGCGAAGGCGATGACCTGCGCCTGCTGGCCGCGACCATCGAATTCCTGCACACCGCTACCCTGCTGCATGACGACGTGGTCGACATGTCCGGCATGCGCCGTGGCCGCGAGACGGCCAATGCGATGTGGGGCAATGCCCCCAGCGTATTGGTGGGCGACTTCCTGTATTCGCGCTCGTTTGAAATGATGGTCGAACTGGGCTCGATGCCGGTGATGAAGATTCTTTCACAAGCCACGCGCATCATCGCCGAAGGCGAAGTACTGCAGCTGTCCAAGGTCCGCGACGCCAGCACCACTGAAGAAACCTACATGGAAGTGATTCGCGGCAAAACCGCGATGCTCTTCGAAGCCTCGACCCACAGCGCCGCCGTCCTGTGTGGCGCAACGACCGAACAGGCCGAAGCCCTGCGCACCTTTGGTGATCACCTGGGCGTGGCGTTCCAACTGGTGGACGACCTGCTCGACTACCGTGGCGACGCCGAAACCCTGGGCAAGAACGTCGGTGACGACCTGGCCGAGGGCAAGCCGACCTTGCCGTTGATCTACACCATGCGCGAAGGCACGCCGGAACAGGCCGCTCTGGTGCGCAAGGCGATCCAGAAAGGCGGGATTGAAGACCTCGAAGCTATCCGTGCAGCGGTAGAAGCCTCGGGTTCCCTGGAGTACACCGCGCAGTTGGCGCGTGACTATGCGGCCCGTGCCATCCAGTGCCTGGAAGCCCTGCCACCCAGCGAGTACCGGGATGCCCTGGTTGAGCTGAGTGAGTTTGCGGTAGCCCGCACGCACTGAGCAATATCTGCGAGCGCAGGCTTGCGTGGGAGCTGGCTTGCGTGGGAGCTGGCTTGTGTGGGAGCTGGCTTGCCTGCGATAGCATCACCTCGGTATCACTGACACACCGCGGTGCCTGCATCGCGGGCAAGCCCGGCTCCCACAAGGTTCCGAGGCGCCCACCCCAACCTGCAATAAACCCTATATAATGTGCGACTTTTAGCCATCCTGACTTTCAAGGAGCTTTAGTGAGCACGTTGCCACCCTGCCCGAAATGCAATTCCGAGTACACCTACGAAGACGGCGCCCAGCTGATCTGCCCGGAATGCGCCCATGAGTGGTCCGCCAATGGCGAGGCCGAAGTGGCGGGCGACGAAACCGTGAAGAAAGACTCTGTGGGCAATGTCCTGCAAGACGGCGACACCATCACCGTGATCAAGGACCTCAAGGTCAAGGGCACGTCCCTGGTGGTCAAGGTCGGCACCAAGGTCAAGAACATCCGCCTGTGCGACGGCGATCACGATATCGATTGCAAGATCGACGGTATCGGCCCGATGAAACTCAAGTCCGAGTTCGTGCGCAAAGTCTGAACCTGCTGCTTCCATCCCGCGCCAGCCGCGGGATGGCGTTTTGCCCTCTGCGCTGACCTGCCTCAACATCCACAC
>NZ_VBVZ01000315.1 GCF_005863185.1 Pseudomonas edaphica | reverse complement strand
GTTTGGTCCCTTCCCTGGCCAGTTGTTCGCGTTTGGCCGTGGCCTCTTCCGGCGTGCAGGCCCAGGCGGGCAGGGCGCTCAGCAGGGCGGCGGCGATGGCCAGGTTCATCATGGTTTTCATGGTCGGACCTCCTTGGCAGTGGTGTTCAGTTGAGGGCGCGAACGTCTGGAAAGTTCAGAGAAATGACGCTCGTCTATTGGGATGAACGGCCAGTGTCAGGTCATGTCACTACCTATGACGGGCCACTTTTTAATCTGCCCGCGGGAGTAATCAGGATGACGACTTACAACTGGGATCTGATCGAACGTCTACTGCATGAAGTGCAGAACGGCGAAGGCAGCTTTGCGCCGCGCAAATACGCCGAGCAGGAAGCGGCCGAGAAGGCCACGGCGGGCGAATCCACCGGTAACCTGGACGCGTTGAAAAAGACCGCCGCCGATTACGAAGCGCTGTTGTTCAAACGCGGTTTCATTGAATCGCGCCCGGAAGAAGAGGGCGGCAATGGTGAGAACTTCATCCTCACAGCGCTAGGTGCGCAACTGCTGGCCCTGATCGACAGCTCAATCCCCGGCAACGATCACCCGCGCCAAGTGCTGGACGAGCAGGCAGACGCGCTGGACCCGGCGACGTTTGCTGAGGTGGCTTCAAAGGCGCAGATTGCGTAAAAGGGCGCACCCCAGACCAAAATGTGGGAGCGGGATTGCTCCCACATTTTAAATCGACGCGGCCTTGAGGCATTTGAGGGCCTGGAAGTCACTGCGAACCTTGCGGATTTTTTGTGTGAGTATCTGGCGCTGCTGCGCCGTGCTTTCGGCCATCAGGTCGATGATCAGGCTGCGCGCAGCGGCTTCGGTTTGCGCATAGGCGGTGCGGTATTGCGGGGTCCACAGGCTCTCGCGATCCACCAGCAGCTGTTGGATTTTCTGTGGGAAGTCAGCGCTGTGACGCTGCTGCAAGGCGACGATAAATTGCGCCTGCCAATGGGCGCGATTACCGATCCATTCCTGATTCTGTTCACCCAGCGCGATTGACCACGCCGTCACCCGGCTCTGCTGGCGGGGACTCAACGGCCCCATCCACGCATCCAGGCGTTTGCTCATGCGCTCGGCCCGCTCCTTGATCTGCTGGGCCAGTGGCGGTTTGAGGTATTCGTCCTGGCGCTTGCGCAGGTCTTTGGCCAGCGCATCCCCCATGTCTTTGACTTGTTGATCATCCAGGCCCTGCAGCAACTGGATGGCTGACGGGGTGATCTCACGGGCCACCTCGGCGATGGCCTGTTTGGCTTCCACGGTGCGCGCTTGTAGTGCCGCGTCGGTAACCTGGTTGTTGTCGACCATCTGTTGCAGGCGATCAAGCCAGTCAAGGTAACCCGGTAATTGGGTGGTGCAGTGCCAGGCCAGATGGCCCTTGAGGGTGTCGTTGAACCAGCTCTTTTGCCCTGCGTTCATGTCCAGGTAGTCGTTGAGGGTCCAGGGGATGATCACATCAAGGTTGCGGTAGGCCAGGCCCACGCGATTGCAGCCGGCGAGCACCAGGCTCAACGTCAGTAATACCACCAGTAATTTGAGCCGACGCAGCATGGGCGTGTCCTTGCGCAGGGAGGGTTCATGCATGTGAACCTGTGCGAGGCGCGACAGTTCAGCCCATCAATAAAACGACCGCGCGGCCTTCAAGGTCAACAGGCCGTCGCATTGCGAATTGTGTCCGGAGTAGGCCGAGCAGTCTCCACCGCTGAGGCTGGAGCCGCTATAGATCAGGTCCAGGTCAACGCCTTTCCATGCGCGGGAGAACTGCACTGACCAGTCGCTGAAGTTGCTGATGGTGCCGCCTTCCACCGCAGTTGGAGTGCCGAGCTGGTGAGTGGTGTACTTCATGCTGACGCCGATGCCGAAGGGCTGTGTACCGCCGAGGTCGGCAAACAGCGTGCTGTCCTGGCGATCCGGATCGTTGCTGAACGACACGCCGAAGCGATTGCCCAGCAGGTTCAAGCCGCCGTAGAACTCCTGGCTGTCGAGCGGGCTGAGCTTGGGGTAGCTGTAGTGGATCATACCGACTTCGTAGCCGAGGGTCTGGTCGAAGGGGCGCTTGAAGCCCATGTAGGAGTCGACTTCAAGGTTGTTGGCCGAGGACAGGCCCATATTGGGCGAAAACTGGCCGAAATACAGGCCGCTGTCGTGGCTCAGGTCCAGGCCGCCGTGGAAGGAATCGCTGCCCGGCGAGGTGGGCTTGACCAAACCCTGGGCCATGCTGCGGCTGGGCGTGGTGCCTAATTTGAGGTCGAAGTCACCCAGTTCACGCTGAAAAATCTGCGCGTATGCGAGGGGGCTTGCTGTAAGGGCTGCGATGAGAAACAAGCAGGGCTTGAGCATGCTTCACTCCATGAAAAGCGAGGAGCAGTAATGAAAAAATCGGACAGATGCCCGTGCTAGACGGGTGCAAGCATACCGGCGAATGCTTCGCGGTGAGCCCCGTTCGTCGATTAGCGCATCAGGAGATGTAGCAGGAGGGTGTTTCAGACTCTAGTCCTGGCGCCTTGGAAGGCAAGACGCTTAGGAGCTAGATGCGACGCGCGGGTATTACTTTTTGCCCAGGCTGATCTGCTTGGACGGGCCGAAAGTCTGGCCGCTCACGCCCTTGGCAATTTGCTGGATTTCGCCGCCGGACTTGAGGAAAGCAGCAATTTGGCTGTTGATCGATTCGCTGGTTTCAACGGCGGGAGCTGGCTTTGCTTTGCTGTTGGATGCTTTTACGCGCATGGCGGCCACTAACCTGTAGAAAATTAACTTGGCCAGGCATCGTACAGGAAATACTTGACAATTGCTTGGCAAATATCCTCTGGGAATAACCAAAGCCGCTGTAATCGGCCAAAATTTGACCTTGAAATAAGCCCCTAACTTACTGTTTTAACTCGAAACCACAGGGTTTATTCGGCTGCTGCCCGCGGGTAAAATTCGATCGATTGATCAGACGAGCGGGGCGGTGCCATTACGAGGCCACGCCAGCCCGCGATTTTTCAGGCGCACGCGCGTGGCGGGCGCAACTCGGGTAGAATGCCGCCCACGTAACGAAGGTATCTGGAAATGGCTTTAGTCGGGCGCTACAACAGCTTGCAAGTGGTTAAACACACTAACTTTGGTTTGTACCTGGATGGTGCGCAAGATGGCGAAATCCTCTTGCCTAATCGGTATATCCCCAAAGATATTCCCAGTGAAGATGAAGACTGGCTTAACGTTTTCATTTATCTGGACAGCGATGACAAACTTATCGCGACGACTGAAAAGCCGAAAGTTCAAGTCGGCGAATTCGCCAGTTTGAAAGTCGTCGAAGTCAACAGCATCGGCGTATTCCTCGACTGGGGTTTGCCAAAAGACCTGTTGCTGCCGTATTCGGAAGAAAAACGCCAGCTGACCGCAGGTGAATACTGCGTGGTGCACGTCTACCTCGACAAGCACACCAAACGCATCACCGCCACCGCGCGACTTGACCGCTACCTGGATAAGACACCTGCCAACTACCAGGTGGGCCAGGAAGTCGACCTGCTGGTGGCCGAAGCCACCGACATGGGTTTCAAGGCGATCATCAACAACAAGCACTGGGGCCTGATCCACAAGAACGAAGTGTTCAAGTTCCTGCGCCCGGGCAAGGAAGAGAAAGGCTTCATTAAAGAGATTCGCGCCGATGGCAACATCAGCCTGAGCCTGCAACCGGTTGGCCAGGAAGCGGCCTCGAGCCTGAACTCGAAGATCCTCGCCAAGTTGCGTGAAAACAACGGCACCCTGCCGGTCAGCGACAAGAGCGACCCGGCGGTGATCAGCAATTTGTTCGGTGTCAGCAAAGGCAACTTCAAGAAAGCCATTGGTGCGCTCTACAAGCAGGGCCAGATTGTGATTCACGCCGATCGCATTGAACTAAGCTGATCGCGTTTTGCTCTTCTGTAGGTGCCGCTCGGCGCCTATGGAGGCTGCAACCATGACCCGCAAAATACGCTTCGCTTACCTCGGCACTTTACTCGCGTTTCTGGTGCTCGACGGCCTCTGGCTCGGCGTTTTCATGGGCCAGACCTACAGATCCCTGCTCGGCTCGCTGATGCTTGATCAGCCTCGCTTGCTGCCTGCTGTGCTGTTTTATCTGCTGTATGCCCTCGGTTGTGTGGTGTTAGTGGTTTTGCCCAGCGGCAGCTGGCAACGTGCAGCAGGCCTTGGCGCTCTGCTCGGCCTGGTGGCCTACGGCACGTATGACCTGAGCAACTGGGCCACATTGCAAGGTTGGTCAGCCGGGCTGGCCCTGATGGACATGGCCTGGGGCACCTTCCTGACGGCCGTCTGTTGCAGTGTCGGCTATTTGTGTGCACATCGGGTGCGGCATTGATTGTGTACAGGATTGACGTGCACCGTTGCTGAGCATAACCCCCGCCAACAAGCCTTCATAAATCTCTTTGGAACACCGTTTCAGAGGGATTGTGTGCCATTGGCACATATTCTGCTGAATACCTCGTATACAAACCAGGCCGCCTCCCGTATGCACACCGTTACGGCAGCGCAGGCCGGTATTTCGAGGAGCCAAGCGATGACCGAACAATTGCCCAAAGGCTACAGCCCGCGCCTGTACAACCAGGACCTCGGGCCGCTGCCGCAGAAATGGACCTGGTACAACATTTTCGCCTTCTGGATGAGCGACGTGCACAGCGTCGGCGGCTACGTGTTCGCCGCCAGCCTGTTTGCCCTCGGGTTGGCCAGTTGGCAGGTGTTGATCGCCTTGCTCACCGGCATTTGCATCGTGCAGTTGATTGCCAACCTGGTGGCCAAGCCGAGCCAGCAAGCGGCGGTGCCATACCCGGTCATCTGCCGGCTGGCATTTGGCGTGTTTGGGGCGAATATTCCGGCGGTGATTCGCGGTTTGATCGCCGTGGCCTGGTACGGCATCCAGACGTACTTGGCGTCGAGTGCCTTGATTATCGTAGTGCTGCGCTTTTTCCCACAGATGGCGGTGTATGCAGAGCCGCACTTTGCGGGCCTGTCTTACCTGGGCTGGTTTGGCTTCCTCAGCTTATGGACGCTGCAGGCAGCCGTATTCTGGGCCGGCATGGAGTCCATCCGCCGTTTTATCGACTGGGCGGGGCCAGTGGTCTATGCGGTAATGTTTGCCCTGGCCGGCTGGATCGTGTGGAAGGCGGGTTGGGCGAACATCAGTTTCACCCTGGCGGAAAAATCCCTGTCGGGCTGGCAGGCATTTGGCCAAGTGATTGTGGCGACGGCGCTGGTGGTGTCGTACTTCTCCGGGCCTACGCTCAATTTCGGTGATTTCAGCCGCTACTGCCGCAGCATGCACGACGTGCGACGCGGCAATTTCTGGGGGTTGCCGGTTAACTTTCTGGCGTTCTCGCTGGTGACTGTCGTCATCGTTTCGGGCACTTTGCCGGTGTTTGGCGAAATGTTGCATGACCCAATCGCTACGGTTTCGCGCATCGACAACAGCATGGCCGTGCTGCTCGGCGCCTTTGCCTTCGTGACCGCCACCATCGGCATCAACATTGTCGCCAACTTCGTGTCACCCGCGTTTGATTTCGCCAACGTCGCGCCGAGCAAGATCAGTTGGCGCGCAGGTGGCATGATCGCGGCTGTGGCCTCAATCTTTATCACGCCGTGGAACCTGTTCAACAACCCGCTGATGATCCACTACACCCTGGACATTCTCGCTGCGTTTATCGGCCCGCTGTTCGGGATTTTGATTGTGGATTTTTACCTGATCAAAAAGCAGAAAATCGACGTGGATGCCCTGTTCGACGACAGCCCCAACGGCCGTTATTACTACGACGGCGGCGTGAACTGGACCGCCGTCAAAGCCTTGGTGCCTGCGACGCTGGTGGGCGTCGCTATCACCTTCACGCCCGCGTTGCAGGGCATGGCCAACTTTGCCTGGTTTACCGGGTGCTTCCTGGGAGGGCTGTTTTTCCTGGTGCTGGCGCGGCGCGAGCAGGTTCGTGCGCCGACGTCGCTGGTTGCCGGTTGACCAACACCGCGCCCGCCACCACCAAGCCACAGCCGGCGATCACCAGCGCCGGTTGCAGGCCGCCGCTTAAGTGGCTGCTCACCGAGGCCAGCAACGGGCCGCACAATTGGCCAATGGCAAAGCTGGCGGTGAGCAACCCGGTGCTGCGCTGGTAGCCGTGGGGCGCCACCTCGCGCAAACGCGCCATCACCAGTTGCATGCATGCCAGGAACGGCGCACCACACAGCAACACTCCCAGGGCCAGGCCCCAGCCATTGCCCAGCAGGCAGGCGAATACCCCGGCCGCTTGCAGCCACAAAGTCGTCATCAACCAGCGGCGGGTGGTGTTCGGGTCCTTGCGACGCAGGCTCGCCACCACCACACCCAGCGCCGCCGCCAGGCCAAAGCACGGCCAGAACAGGTCGGCTTGCCACGCGCCGTGGAACTGCGCGCTGGCCATCTGCGACAAGAAGGTTGCGGGGATGATGTAGCCCAGGCCATACAAGAAGTAGATCCAGCACAGGTGCGCGATGCTGGCGTTGCTGCCCGCGCTAGTGGCATGGGTCACCGTCACGGTCGGTTTCGGTAAAAAGGGCAGGATGGCCAGCAACATCACCAATGCCACCACGCCATAGACCAGCCACAAGGTCGCAGAGTCTTCGCCCAGTAGATTGGAGCCCAGTGCCAGCAACCCGGTCAGCAGAATCCCCAAGCCCGGCCCGGCAAACACCAATGCCCCCAAACGCGGACGCCCGGCGGCAATCGCCAGCGGCTGGCTCAAACTGGTGATCATTACCAGCGCCCAGGCGCTCGCCACGCCGGTACCAAAGCGCAGCAGCAAATGCGGCCAGAAGCCATGCGCCCAGTACGACCCCAGGGTCAGCAGCACGCACAGCCACAGCCCGCCATACAAACGCGCTTTTATGTGGTGATGGCTGCGGGCGAAGATCGAGTCCACCGCGCCGACGAAATAGCCCAGGTAGTTGGCGGCGGCAATCAGGCCCGCGCCCGTCAGGTCAATCTGCCCCTCGCTGAGCAAATGCGGCATCTGCGGGGTGAGGGCGAAGCGGCCAATCCCCATGGCCATCATCAGGGCGATAAAGCTGGCGGTTAAGCGAATCAGCGGTGACATGTGCAGGTTTCCTACGGGGAAGCGAATGAC
>NZ_VBVZ01000314.1 GCF_005863185.1 Pseudomonas edaphica | reverse complement strand
CACTTCGACAATGGCGTGGTCACCACGCCCAAGGGCTTCAAGGAAGCTTTCGCCCACTACGTGGAAGGCGGCTGGCATGGCGTGGCGGCGGACCCGGTCTACGGTGGCCAGGGCTTGCCGCTGTCCCTGGGCCTGGTGCTCAGCGAAATGATCGGCTCCAGCAACACCTCCTGGGGCATGTACCCGGGTCTCACCCACGGTGCAATGTCGGCGATCCACGCCCACGGCACCGAGGAGCAGAAAGCTACGTTCCTGAGCAAACTCACCGCCGGCGAATGGACCGGCACCATGTGCCTCACCGAAACCCATTGCGGCACCGACCTGGGCCTGATCAAGACCCGCGCCGTGCCCCAGGCGGATGGCAGTTAC
This sequence comes from Pseudomonas edaphica, assembly GCF_005863185.1. Lineage (GTDB taxonomy): Bacteria > Pseudomonadota > Gammaproteobacteria > Pseudomonadales > Pseudomonadaceae > Aquipseudomonas > Aquipseudomonas edaphica. The sequence continues at coordinate 6,792 of NZ_VBVZ01000314.1, read as the reverse complement.
GCGGTCACCGGCAGCAAGATCTTTATCTCGGCCGGCGAGCACGACATGAGCGCCAATATCATTCACTTGGTGCTGGCCAAACTGCCGGACGCCCCGGCGGGCACCAAAGGTATCTCGTTGTTTATCGTGCCCAAGTTCCATGCCGATTCAGGCGAGCGCAACGCGGTGCACTGTGGTTCCATCGAGCACAAGATGGGCATCAAGGCCTCGGCCACCTGCGTGCTGAACTTTGACGGCGCCAAGGGCTTTTTGATTGGCGAGGCGAACAAGGGCCTCAATTGCATGTTCACCATGATGAACCACGCGCGCCTGGGCACTGGCATGCAGGGTTTGTGCAATGGTGAGGCGAGTTTCCAGGGCGCGATCAAATACGCCAACGACCGCCTGCAAATGCGCGCGCTGACCGGCGCCAAGGCCCCGGATAAAGCCGCCGACCCGATCATCGTGCACGCCGACGTGCGGCGCATGTTGCTGACCATGAAGGCCTTCAATGAAGGTAATCGGGCGCTGACCTACTTCACCGCGCAACTGCTCGACACCGCGCACTTGAGCAGTGACGCCGCCCAACGCCAGGAGGCCGAAGATCTGTTGGCGTTCCTCACACCTATCTGCAAAGCCTTTATGACCGAAACCGGGCTGGAGGTGACCAACCACGGTATGCAGGTGTTCGGCGGCCATGGCTACATTCGCGAATGGGGCATGGAGCAACTGGCGCGTGATGCGCGGATTGCGCCGATCTATGAAGGCACTAATGGCATCCAGGCGCTCGACTTGCTGGGCCGTAAGGTCCTGGGCAGCCAGGGCAAGTTGCTGCGCGGGTTTACCAAACTTGTGCATAAGTTCTGCGCAGCGAATGCCGAGCACCCGCAGCTCAAGGCCCAGGTTGAGCAGCTCAACCAACTGAACCAGCAATGGGGCGAGCTGACGATGAAGGTCGGCATGGCTGCCATGAAAAACCCGGATGAAGTGGGCGCGGCGGCGGTGGATTACTTGATGTACAGCGGTTACATCATTCTGGCGTACCTGTGGTTGCGCATGGCCATTGCGGCCCAATCGCATGACGACGCAGCGTTCGCCCAAGCCAAATTGGCCACCTGCGATTTCTACTTCAAGCGCTTGTTGCCGCGTACTGCAACGCACCGCGCCGCTGTGGAGGCGGGCAGTGAGTGCTTGATGAGCTTGCCTGCGCAGTTGTTTGCGCTTTAGGTGCGATTGATTCACTGCGGTCAAAATGTGGGGCTGGCTTGCCTGCGATGGCATCAACTCGGTGTAACTGATCAACCGAGGTGCCCGCATCGCAGGCAAGCCAGCTCCCACAGAAGTCCATATTGGATTCGTGATGTGACCATTAAATACCTAATGGTCACTAACGGACCCTATGTGTCTCAAATGTTGTTCGGTTACACTCGAAGCCTGTAAAACCGATCCTATCGAATCACTTTTCCTGTTCTCACGAGGTTTGCCATGGCTGATTACAAAGCGCCGCTGCGTGATATGCGCTTCGTCCTCAACGAAGTTTTTGAGGTCGCCAACACTTGGGCCCAATTGCCGGCATTGGCAGACACCGTAGATGCCGAAACCGTTGAGGCAATCCTTGAAGAAGCCGGCAAGGTCACGGCCAAATCCATCGCGCCGCTCAGCCGTAATGGCGACGAGCAAGGTTGCCGTTGGGCGGACACTGCCGTCAGCACGCCGGATGGTTTCCCACAGGCTTATAAGACCTACGCCGAAGGTGGCTGGGTGGGCGTCGGCGGCGACCCGATCTTCGGCGGCATGGGCATGCCCAAGGCCGTCTCGGCGCAGGTTGAAGAGATGATCAACTCATCGAGCCTGGCGTTTGGCCTTTACCCGATGCTGACCTCCGGCGCCTGCGTCTCCATCAACACCCACGCCAGCGAAGCGCTCAAGGCTACCTACCTGCCGAAAATGTATTCGGGTGAGTGGGCAGGTTCCATGTGCCTGACGGAAGCGCACGCCGGGACTGACCTGGGCATTATCCGCACCAAGGCTGAGCCTCATGCGGACGGGTCCTACACCATCAGTGGCACCAAGATCTTTATCACCGGCGGCGAGCATGACCTCACCGACAACATCATCCACCTGGTGCTGGCCAAACTGCCGGATGCACCGGCCGGGCCAAAGGGCATTTCGCTGTTTCTGGTGCCGAAGTTCATGGTCAATGCCGACGGCAGCCTGGGCGCGCGCAACCCGGTGAGTTGCGGCTCCATCGAACACAAGATGGGCATCCAGGCATCCGCGACCTGCGTGATGAACTTCGATGCAGCCGTGGGTTACCTGGTGGGCGAGCCGAACCGTGGGTTGGCGGCGATGTTCACCATGATGAACTACGAGCGTTTGGGTGTGGGTATCCAGGGCCTGGCGTCGGGTGAGCGCTCTTATCAAAACGCGATTGAATACGCGCGCGACCGTCTGCAAAGCCGCTCGCCGACCGGCGCCCAGGCCAAGGACAAAGTGGCCGACCCGATCATCGTGCACCCGGATGTGCGCCGCATGTTGCTGACCATGAAAGCCTCGAACGAAGGCGGTCGTGCGTTCTCCACCTATGTGGCCACGCAATTGGACATCGCCAAGTTCAGTGAAGATGCCGCCGCTCGCGAACGTGCAGACAACCTGGTGGCGCTGCTGACACCTGTTGCCAAGGCCTTCCTCAGCGACCTTGGCCTGGAAACCACCGTGCTCGGCCAGCAGATCTTTGGCGGCCACGGCTACATCCGCGAGTGGGGCCAGGAGCAGTTGGTGCGGGATGTGCGCATCACGCAGATCTACGAAGGCACCAACGGCATTCAAGCGCTGGACTTGATGGGGCGCAAGATCGTTGGCAGTGGCGGGGCGTTCTACACCTTGTTCGCTGACGAGATCCGCCAGTTCATCGCGGCTTCAGGCGCCGAGTTGAGCGAGTTCACCCAACCGCTCAGCGCTGCCGTGGATAACCTGGATGAGTTGACCGCCTGGGTGCTGGACCGCGCCAAGACCAACCCGAATGAAATCGGCGCGGCTTCGGTTGAGTACCTGCACGCCTTTGGCTACATGGCCTATGCCTATATGTGGGCGCGCATGGCCAAGGCCGCGCTGGGCAAAGAGGCTGAGGAAGACTTCTACGCCAGCAAGCTGGGTACCGCGCGCTTCTACTTTGCCCGCCTGCTGCCGCGCATTCATTCACTGAGTGCGTCGGTAAAAGCCGGTAGTGAATCATTGTTTTTGCTGGATGAAGCACTGTTCTAAGGGCTTGGAGGGCGTGTAAGCATTCTCTTACATGACGTGCTGCTATTCGTCCTCTATCGCCAAATTGGATCCACGGATAATCTACTTCACATGGACGTCGCGCAGGAAGCGCAAAGCAACAACACGGACACGTAGGATTCTGCCAGGATGGCGGAGTGAAATGGATGTCAGGGAAACAGTCTGCAAAGCCCCGCTTCGGCGGGGTTTTCTTTTGCCCGCGAAAAAGTCAGGCGCCTGCCTGTGGGGCATTCATTACGTCTTCGAGCAGGGTGCGCAATAACGCCACCGTCGCTTGTTGGCGCTGCACATCGCGGCACACCAACCCCACTTTCAGCGGCACCCTGGGTTCACTCAAGGGCTTCCACAGCAGTGCCTTGCTGTTGTGTTCATCCTGGGAGCGCCCCGGCAATACGGTGGCGAGCTGGGTATGAGGCAGGCTATCGAGAATCCCTGCCATCGTATTCAACTCCGCCTGCACTTGTGGCCGTCGTCCTAAATTGGATAACTGGCCTTGCCAGATCTGGCGCACCTGAAACTCTTCCCCCAACAGCAGCATCGGCAACTCCGCCGCCTGTTTCAGCGAGACTTTCTTGAATTCCCGCAATGGGTGGTCTTCGGGGATGACGACCTTCAGTTCATCTTCGTACAGCAACACGCCGGTTAACCCCGGCTGACGGGGAGGCAAGTAGCTGATGCCGATATCCAGCGAACCGTTGAGCAAACGCCGCTCAATTTCAATCCCGGTCAACTCATAGATCTGCACCACCAGATGCGGTTGGGCTTTGCGCACGCGCTCGAGCATCTGCGGGACCAGGCTGGTGTGCACGGTTTGCAGCACGCCAATGGCCAAGGTGCGCATCGCCTGGCCCTTGAAGTTGCGCAAGGCCTCGACGGCTTGCTGCATGCCGTCGATCAGCGGCAAGGCGTGGTTGTACAAGGTGTGTGCCGCCAGTGTCGGCAACAGGCGCTTGCTGCTGCGCTCGAACAGGCTGACATCCAGGTTCTGCTCCAGCTGGCGAATCTGTTGCGACAAGGCCGGTTGCGAGATCGACAAACGCTCGGCGGCACGGCCCACGTGGCCTTCCTCATACACCGCGACGAAATAACGCAGTTGCTTGAAATCCATAAGACTTACTTATCGAAAAAGCTGGAAAATCGAAATGGCCGATGGCCCCTCGGACGCCTAGTCTAGCGCCTATTCGCAGGGCTTACAGGGCCGGATCGGGCAATGAACAGCGTTTATGTTGATAGCATTTACATAGGCAAGGCAAAAAACCTCAAGGGTGTGTTTGTACGGGGCGTCGACCAAGGCCCGGTTGCTATTGGGGGTGAGCTGTGAATCTGTTTCGTCGCCCTGCGCCGAGCCTGGACGATTTGATCGTGAACGCGCGCCATGACGGCTTCAGTAAATCCCTGATGCCGACTGTGGCAAGGCCCGCGCAGGTGTTTGTGCGTGGCCAGGGCTCCTGGCTCTGGGACAGCGACGAGCGCGCCTATCTGGATTTCAGCCAAGGCAGCGCCGCCAACAGCCTCGGTCATAGCCCGCAGGTATTGATCAAAGCCCTGGCCGATCAGACTCATATGCTGATCAACCCTGGCAACGGCCTGCACAACCGCGCCCAACTGAACCTCGTCGATCGGCTGTGCGATCACACCGGCAGCGACCAGGGTTACCTGCTCAACAGCGGCTCGGAAGCCTGTGAAGCCGCGATCAAACTGGCGCGTAAATGGGGTCAGCTGCATCGCGGTGGTGCCTATCACATCATCAGCGCCAGCAGCGGTTGTCATGGTCGAAGCTTTGCGGCATTGGCAGCCTCGGCGAGTGCCGGCGGCAACCGTTTTGAGCCGCAACTATCGGGCTTCAGCCATGTGCCCTTCAACGATTTGCCGGCGCTGCATGCAGCCGTCGATGCCCAAACAGTTGCCATCATGTTGGAGCCGATCCAGGGTGAAGCTGGCGTCATTCCCGCTACCGAGCACTATTTGAAGGGCGTCGAGCGCCTGTGCCGCGAACTGGGGATCCTGCTGATCCTCGATGAAGTGCAAACCGGCATTGGCCGTTGCGGCAGCCTGCTGGCTGAACAACAGTACGGCGTGCGTGCCGACATCATCACCCTCGGCAAAGGCTTGGGCGGCGGTGTGCCGTTGGCGGCGTTGCTGGCGCGCGGCAAGGCTTGTTGTTTCGAAGCGGGGGAACTGGAGGGTACGCATCACGGCAATGCTTTGATGGCGTCTGCCGGTGTTGCCGTACTCGACACCGTGCTGGAAAGCGGTTTTCTTGAACAGGTACGCGAATCCGGCCTGTACCTGGGAGAAGGCCTTGCCCGGCTGGCCTATCGATACGGCCATGGGCAACTACGCGGCAACGGACTCCTGTGGGGCCTGACGCTGTCAGATGATTCTGCGGATGCCGTGGTAAAGGCCGCATTGCACGAAGACCTGATCCTTATCGCCCCGCAACCCGACTGTTTGCGTTTTACTCCAGCCTTGAACGTCAGCAAAAGCCACATCGACGAAATGCTCCTGCGCCTGGCGCGCGCGTTCTCCCGCGTGCGTACCGCCCAACTGCAATGTCGCAAGGGCATCGCCGTTTAACCTCTTATTCCTGAACCGTCTCGCGGCATACGCGGCGCCTCCAGCCTGATTCTTTTGGCTGGGGGCGTTTTTTTGTTCGTGAAATTTTTGGATTGAAAACGTTGATTGAGCATCCGTGAAAACAATGGCTTTATCAGTCAAAAAGATTTGATTTGGTTTCGGGCGATGGCAAAAACTTATGAAAGCTTAAACGACACACAAGTCCAGCAATTACTGGATTTAAGGGAGTTTGTGGAGATTCATCATGATCAAAAAATATGAAAGTGAAGCGCTGGAGTCGATTCATAAATCTGCCGTAGCACTTCATTCAATTGGAGCAATCAGCAAAACCACCCTCCGAGAATATGACGAAGCGTGCTTATCGGCCGTCCCTGAACAAATTCCGGCCGAGCAGATCAAGCAGCTGCGTGAAAGCAGTCATGTCAGTCAGCCCGTTTTCGCTCGCTACCTCAACACCAGCGCCTCCACCGTGAAAAAGTGGGAGTCCGGCGAAAAACAACCCAGCGGCATGGCGCTCAAGTTACTGAGCATCGTACAGAAACACGGCCTGGAGATTCTGGCCTGAAGATGGCCCAATGCCAGATCCCACTGAACCCTCACGAACGCCCAAGGTCGATTAGCTACACGGCTCACACGAGCCGATTTTTTGGAGCTTACCCATGGACATCATTCGTATCATCATCGCTATCCTGCTGCCGCCATTGGGTGTGTTCCTGCAAGTGGGTTTCGGCGGCGCGTTCTGGCTGAACATCCTGCTGACCCTGTGCGGTTACTTCCCCGGTATCATCCACGCGGTGTACATCATCGCCAAGCGCTGAGGCCGTCAGCCTTTTGCGATGAGCCGTGAATTGCGCTCGTTGCGAAAGGCCAACTGCTCGATGGTCTGGGTGGCATGCTCGGCTTCTTCCCGCGCCTTGAGGATGATGCCGTGCTGCTCGGACTTGCTGCACACCG
>NZ_VBVZ01000313.1 GCF_005863185.1 Pseudomonas edaphica | reverse complement strand
AGCCGGTTCACCGCCGAAATCCTCGGCGAGCGCCGCGAACTCTGCTGCCCGGGCTGTCAGGCAGTGGCCGAGGCGATTGTGGCCGGCGGGTTGCAAAGCTATTACCAGCACCGCAGCGAAGCCTCGGCCAACCCCGAGGCGCTGCCGGTGCAACTGGTCGACGAATTGGCGCTGTACGACCGCGCCGACGTGCAAAAACCCTTTGTGCGCCACGAAGACGATCTGGCCGAAACCACCCTGTTGATGGAAGGCATCAGCTGCGCGGCCTGTGGCTGGCTGATCGAAAAACACTTGCGCAGCCTGCCCGCCGTGGCCGAGGCGCGGCTGAACCTGTCCAACCATCGCCTGCACGTGCGCTGGGCCGATGGGCAATTGCCGCTGAGCCAGGTGCTCAGCGAACTGCGCCATATCGGCTACGCCGCCCACCCTTACCAGGCCGATCGCGCCGCCGAGCAATTGGCCAGCGAAAACCGCCGGGCCTTGCGCCAGCTGGGTGTGGCGGGGCTGCTGTGGTTCCAGGCGATGATGGCGACCATGGCGACCTGGCCGGAATTCAATATTGACCTGAGCCCGGAGTTGCACGTGATCCTGCGCTGGGTGGCGATGTTTCTGACTACGCCCATCGTGTTCTACAGCTGTGCGCCGTTCTTCAAAGGCGCCCTGCGCGACCTGCGCACGCGCCACCTGACCATGGATGTGTCGGTGTCCCTGGCGATTGGCGGCGCGTACCTGGCGGGCATCTGGACCGCCATAACTGGCACTGGCGAGTTGTACTTCGACGCGGTGGGCATGTTCGCGCTGTTCCTGCTCGCCGGGCGCTACCTGGAGCGCCGGGCACGTGAGCGTACGGCCGCCGCCACCGCGCAGTTGGTCAACCTGCTGCCGGCGTCATGCTTACGCCTCAAAAGTGATGGTCAGAGCGAGCGCATCCTGCTCAGCGAACTGGCCGTAGGCGATCGCGTACTGGTGCATCCAGGCGCCGTGCTGCCGGCCGACGGCGTGATTCTCGACGGCCAGTCGAGCATTGACGAGTCCCTGCTCACCGGCGAATACCTGCCGCAGCCGCGCAACGTCGGCGACGCGGTTACCGCCGGCACGCTCAACGTCGAAGGCGCGCTGACCGTCGAGGTGCGCGCCTTGGGGCATGACACCCGCCTGTCTGCCATCGTGCGCCTGCTGGAACGTGCCCAGGCCGAGAAACCGCGCCTGGCGCAAATCGCCGACCGTGCTGCTCAATGGTTTCTGCTGTGCTCGCTGATCGCGGCCGCGCTGATCGGCCTGCTGTGGTGGGAACTGGACGCGTCACGCGCATTCTGGATTGTGCTGGCGATGCTGGTGGCAACCTGCCCTTGCGCGTTGTCGCTGGCGACACCGACCGCCCTCACCGCCGCCACCGGCACATTGCACAAACTCGGGCTGTTACTCACTCGTGGGCACGTGCTGGAAGGCTTGAACCAGATCGACACGGTGATTTTCGACAAGACCGGCACCCTGACCGAAGGCCGCCTGGCCCTGCGTGCCATCCGCCCGTTGGGCACGTTGAACAGCGACGACTGCCTGGGCCTCGCCGCCGCGCTGGAAAACCGCTCCGAGCACCCGATTGCCCGCGCCTTCGGGCGTGCGCCGCTGGCCGCTGAGGATGTCCTGAGTTTCCCAGGCTTAGGCCTGGAAGGTCGTGTGGGCGAGCATCAATTGCGCATCGGCCAGCCGGGCTTTGTGTGCCAATTAAGCGGCTGCGCGATTCCCGCCTCGCCGGACGAAGCAGGCCAATGGTTGCTGCTGGGCGATCGTGAAGGCGCCCTCGCCTGGTTCGTGCTCGATGACCGCCTGCGCAGCGATGCGCCCGCCCTGCTGGCCGCGTGCAAAGCGCGAGGTTGGCGTACGCTGTTGCTGTCGGGTGACAGCTCGCCGATGGTCGCCAGTGTCGCGCTTGAGTTGGGGATTGACGAGGCCAAGGGCGGCTTGCGCCCCGACGACAAACTGCAGGTGCTGCACCAGTTGCACCAGCAAGGCCGCAAGGTGCTGATGCTTGGCGACGGCGTCAACGATGTGCCTGTGCTCGCCGCCGCCGATATCAGCGTGGCGATGGGCTCAGCCACCGACTTGGCAAAAACCAGTGCCGATGCCGTGCTGCTGTCCAACCGTCTCGACGCGCTGGTGCAGGCGTTTACCCTGGCGCGGCGCACGCGGCGGGTAATCATTGAAAACCTGCTGTGGGCCGGGCTGTACAATGGCCTTATGCTGCCGTTTGCCGCCCTCGGTTGGATCACCCCGATCTGGGCCGCGATCGGCATGTCCCTCAGCTCGTTGACCGTGGTGCTCAACGCCTTGCGCCTGACTCGGCTGCCGAGCACGCAGGCAAACAGTGCCACCTTAGTAACCCGCCCGCTGCCGGCTTGAGCCGCGTGGGCATGGAGTACCGATGCCAGCTCTCTACGTGATGATTCCGGCGGCGCTGCTGTTAGTCGGCGTGGCCATTTACATTTTCTTCTGGGCGGTGGACAGCGGCCAGTACGACGACCTCGACGGCCCGGCCCACAGCGTGCTGTTCGACGACCAGGACCCGAACCACCTGGCGGGCGTCGACGAAGCCAACCGGGCCGAGCAACCGCCCAAAGACCCACCCCATGCTTGAGCTGGCGCCACTGCTGGTCTCTGCCCTGATCCTTGGGCTGCTGGGCGGCGGCCATTGCCTGGGCATGTGCGGCGGACTGATGGGCGCGCTGACGCTGGCAATCCCCAAAGAACAACGCAGCCGCCGTTTTCGCCTGCTGCTCGCCTATAACCTGGGGCGCATCCTCAGCTACGCCGCTGCCGGGTTATTGATCGGCCTGGCCGGCTGGGCGGTGGCCAACAGCCCGGCGGCGATGTTCATGCGCGTGCTCGCCGGGCTGTTGCTGATCAGCATGGGCCTGTACCTGGCCGGTTGGTGGAGCGGCCTCACCCGTATCGAAAGCCTGGGGCGCGGCCTGTGGCGCTACGTACAGCCGGTCGCCAACCGTTTGCTGCCGGTGTCCAGCCTGCCACGCGCATTACTGCTGGGCGCGCTGTGGGGCTGGTTGCCATGTGGGTTGGTCTACAGCACGCTGCTGTGGGCGGCGAGCCAGGGTAATGCGCTGGACAGCGCAATGCTGATGCTCGCCTTTGGGCTTGGAACCTGGCCAGTACTGCTGGCGACTGGCTTGGCGGCGGAACGTGTCACGGCGGTGCTGCGCAAACGCAGCGTGCGTGTGGCCGGTGGCGTGCTGGTTATGCTCTTCGGCGTTTGGACGTTGCCAGGCCCGCATCAACACTGGCTAATGGGCCATTAAATCGCCATGTGGCATAGCGCCGCTCCCCGTTGATGCAAATCAAGATGGTACCTGCGGTGCGCCCCTAGACTCGGCTCACTAGCCAATCCCGGGGACCGCCCGCATGCTCGACGCCATTCGTTGGGACACAGATCTGATTCACCGCTACGACTTGGCGGGGCCGCGCTACACGTCCTACCCCACCGCCGTACAATTCGACAGCCAGGTCGGCACCTTCGACCTGCTCCACGCCCTGCGCGACAGCCGCAAGGCCGTACGGCCCTTGTCGCTGTATGTGCATGTGCCGTTCTGCGCGAACATCTGCTACTACTGCGCCTGCAACAAGGTCATCACCAAGGACCGTGGCCGTGCCCAGGCCTACCTGCAACGCCTGGAGCAGGAAATCCAGTTGGTGGCCTGCCACCTGGACCCGAAACAGCCCGTGGAGCAACTGCACTTCGGCGGCGGCACGCCGACTTTTCTCAGCCACGACGAACTGCGCCAGGTGATGACCCGCCTGCGCCAGCACTTCAATTTGCTCAATGATGATTCCGGCGACTACGGCATCGAGATCGACCCGCGTGAAGCCGACTGGGCGACCATGGGGCTGCTGCGCGAACTGGGCTTTAACCGCGTAAGCATCGGCCTGCAAGACCTTGATCCCGAGGTACAGCGTGCGGTCAACCGCCTGCAAAGCCTGGAAGAAACCCGTGCGGTGATCGATGCGGCGCGCACCCTGCAATTTCGCTCGATCAATATTGATTTGATCTACGGCCTGCCCAAGCAGACGCCGCTGAATTTTGCGCGCACCGTCGAAGAGGTGATCAACCTGCAACCGGATCGCCTGTCGGTCTTCAACTACGCGCACCTGCCCGAGCGCTTTATGCCGCAGCGGCGCATTAATGCCGACGATTTGCCCTCGCCGGAAGAAAAACTGCTGATGCTGCAAACCACCATCGAGCAGTTGACCCGTGCCGGCTACCGCTACATCGGCATGGACCACTTTGCCCTGCCGGATGACGAACTGGCCGTGGCCCAGGAAGAAGGCACGCTGCAGCGTAACTTCCAGGGCTATACCACCCACGGGCATTGCGATTTGATTGGGCTGGGCGTGTCGGCGATCAGCCAGATCGGCGACCTGTATTGCCAGAACAGCAGTGACCTCAATCACTACCAGAACGCACTGGCCGGCGCGCAACTGGCCACCAGCCGTGGCCTGGTCTGCACCACGGATGATCGTTTGCGCCGGGAAGTAATTCAGCAGTTGATCTGCAATTTCAGCCTGGCATTCGAGCGGATCGAACAGGCCTATAACATCGATTTTCGCGGCTATTTCGACGAACTCTGGCCACAGCTGGAGACAATGGCCGCCGACGGCCTGATCGAACTGGATGCCCACGGCATTCGCGTTTTACCGGCCGGGCGCTTGCTGGTGCGCTCGGTGTGCATGGTGTTCGATGCCTACCTGGAGCACCAGAACAGGCAGCGATTCTCGCGGGTGATCTAAGGGCAGCTACTTCATTGCCAGGGCAGCGGTCTTAGCTGCGTCGCTCGCGCTCATGTCTTTCATCGCCTTAGTCAAAGACGCCTGCATGCCAACCAAGCTGGCTTGTAAGGCGCTCAACGCACTTTGCAGACCGGAGAGGCGGGCTCGCATCTGATCAGGGCTGAGGTTTTTATCTGCCATCAGCGCAGCCATCTCAGCCTGCTTCTCGGCAATCTGCTTTTTGATCTCACGAATCATCTTCAGCAGATTCTTGACGTTATCCGCCAGGCCGCTGTCGTCGATATCGCTGTTGGAGGTTTTCTCATCCGCCGCAGCTTTCATCGCCGCGCCGGAAATTGTAACCGCCACACCTTCGACCGCCGCGGAATCAGCCTGCGGTGTCGAAGCGCTGTTGGTGTTGTCTGCCACCGCGTCCTTTTGGGGTTGTGGCGCGGCAGGAATACGAATACTTGAAGGATTGACACCCATGATGGAAGACATGGCTCTGGTCCACGGTTATTGAGTTGTGATCTTGTATCGACCCCGATACAAAAAGCTTTATATCTTTGCTGCTTTTTTGTACACGCTGGCCTCACAGTCCCCCGGTGCGTTACCCTTACGTCTTATGTGTGTTTTCCCACAAGGATTTAAGAAATGTCCGAGCCAGTTAAACTGCGCGCTCACAGCCAGGCTCACTGCAAGGATTGCAGCCTGGCCCCCCTCTGCCTGCCACTTTCGTTGAATTTGGAAGACATGGAAGCGCTGGACGAAATCGTTAAACGCGGCCGACCGCTGAAAAAAGGCGAGTTTCTGTTTCGCCAGGGCGACAAATTCGATTCTGTCTATGCAGTTCGCTCCGGCGCATTGAAGACCTTCAGCCTGAGCGACGGCGGCGAAGAGCAGATCACCGGCTTCCACCTGCCCAGCGAACTGGTCGGTTTGTCTGGCATGGACACCGAAATTCACCCGGTGTCGGCCCAGGCCCTGGAGACGACCTCGGTGTGCGAAATCCCTTTCGAACGCCTGGATGAATTGGCCCTGCAGCTGCCGCAACTGCGCCGCCAATTGATGCGGGTGATGAGCCGCGAGATCCGTGACGACCAACAGATGATGTTGCTGCTGTCGAAGAAAACCGCCGACGAGCGCATCGCCACGTTTTTGGTCAACCTGTCGGCACGCTTCCGTGCCCGTGGGTTCTCGGCCAACCAGTTCCGCCTGAGCATGTCGCGCAACGAAATCGGCAATTACCTGGGCCTGGCGGTGGAAACCGTGTCCCGCGTGTTTACCCGTTTCCAGCAAAACGAACTGATTGCCGCCGAAGGCAAGGAAGTGCATATCCTCGACCCGATCCAGCTGTGCGCGCTGGCCGGGGGCTCGCTGGAAGTCTGAGGCAGACACTTGCGGCCGCGCCAATCGGCAGGGCCGCAGGTATACTTCGAGTCCGTTTTCCGCTCCCAGGACTCTTCGACGATGACCTTCGATTCGTTCGACATCAAATCCCTGATCCGCCCCGTCATCGACTTCCCCAAGCCTGGGGTGATCTTTCGTGACATTACCCCGCTGTTCCAATCGCCCCGCGCCCTGCGCCTGGTGGCCGACAGTTTTGCCCAGCGTTACGTCGAGGCCGACTTTACCCACATCGGCGCGATGGATGCCCGTGGCTTCCTGATCGGTTCGATCATCGCCTACCAATTGAACAAACCACTGATCCTGTTCCGCAAACAGGGCAAGCTGCCCGCTGACGTGCTGGCCGAGGGTTACCAGACCGAATACGGCGAAGCCTTTCTCGAAGTACACGCCGACAGCCTGTGTGACGGCGACTCGGTGCTGATGTTCGATGACCTGATCGCCACTGGCGGCACCTTGATTGCCGCGGCGAACCTGGTGCGACGTATGGGCGCGAAGATCTTCGAAGCGGCGGCGATCATTGATCTGCCGGAGCTGGGTGGTTCGCAACGCCTGCAGGATATGGGCATTCCGACGTTTTGCCTGACGCAGTTTGGGTTGACCGAAGTTTAAAAGTTGCCTGGGCCGGCGTTATCGCAGGCAAGCCAGCTCCCACATTTTGATTTGCAAACACAGTCAAAGGTGGGAGCTGGCTCGCCTGCGATAGCGCCTGAAAGAACACCACTAATCACAACCCCATCTGCTTGCTGATGATCTCGTTCATCACCTCACGCGTGCCCCCGCCGATAGACAGAATGCGGTTATCCCGATACAGCCTCTCCACCAGGCTGCCACGCATATACCCCTGCCCACCCAGTATCTGCACCGCGTCATAGGTCACCCGATCCGCGGTATCAGTGGCCAGGTTCTTGGCCATGGAAATCTCCTTGATCACACTCTTGCCGGCCGCCATCTTCGCCGCCTGGCGGTAGGTGAACTCGCGG
>NZ_VBVZ01000312.1 GCF_005863185.1 Pseudomonas edaphica | reverse complement strand
TCCCTGTGGTGTGGGCGGTGGCCAAGTGGTCGTTTGTCAACAAACTGATCCTGGTGCCGGCGGCATTGCTGATCAGCGCCTTTGCGCCGTGGGCGGTCACGCCACTGTTGATGCTCGGCGGCGCCTATTTGTGTTTTGAAGGCTTTGAGAAGCTTGCGCACACCTTCTTGCATAAACGCACCGAAGAACAGGCTCACCTGGTTGAAGCCGTGGCTGATCCGGCGACTGACTTGGTGGCATTTGAGAAGGACAAGATCAAAGGTGCAATTCGCACCGATTTCATCCTCTCGGCGGAAATCATCGCCATCACCCTGGGTACCGTTGCGGATGCGCCTTTGATGCAGCAAGTGATAGTGCTGTCGGGCATCGCCATTGTCATGACCATTGGCGTGTACGGGCTGGTGGCCGGTATCGTCAAGCTCGATGACCTGGGTCTGTGGCTGACGCAAAAGCCCGGCCAAGCGGCTCGCAGTATCGGTGGGGCGATCTTGCGCGCCGCGCCTTACATGATGAAAAGTCTGTCGGTGATCGGCACAGCGGCGATGTTCATGGTCGGCGGCGGCATACTCACCCATGGCGTGCCGGTGGTGCATCACTGGATCGAGACGCTCAGCCAGAGTGTCGGCGCGGTGGCGTGGTTGATGCCTACGTTGCTCAACGCAGTGGCCGGGATTATTGCCGGGGCGCTGGTGCTGGCCGTGGTTTCACTGGTAGGCAAAGTGTGGCGCGTGCTGAAACGCTAGATTGGCATTCGGCGGGTATATAGATACTATGCTAATCATTAGCTAGCTATCTATGTGTTCGCTGAATGAAGCTTTCCACGTTTCAACTGCCTGACTTCTGGCAAGCCACCCTGGCGCCCTCGCGGGACGATCTGCTGTTTGCGTTGCGCAACATGATCGCCGGCGGGGTCGCGTTGTATCTGGCCTTTTGCTTGGACTTGCAGCAGCCGCAATGGGCGCTGACCACGGTATTTATCGTCGGCCAGTCCACCAGCGGCATGGTCTTGGCCAAGGGTGCCTATCGGTTACTGGGCACGTTTGTGGGCGCGGCGGCTTCGGTGGTGATGATTGCTGTCTTCGGCCAAGCGCCTTTGTTGTTTCTACTGTGCATGGCGTTGTGGTTGGCGTTTTGCACCACAGGCGCGTCGTTGCTGCGCAATCACGCCTCTTATGGGTTTGTGCTGGCGGGCTACACCACGGCGATTATCGCGCTGCCTGCGACTGCGGCGCCGCTTGGGGTTTTCGATGAGGCGGTAGCCCGTTGCCAGGAAATCAGCCTGGGGATTCTCTGCGCGTCTATCGCCAGCACGATTTTATGGCCGCGCCGGGTTGAGCAGACGCTGGCGGTTCAAGGCCGTGCGGCCTGGCAGGCGGGCCTGCGCGCCGCGGCGTCGGAGCTGCTGGGCACCGATCAGCGCAAGGGGTTGCTCGAAGCACTGGGCCGTTTGGTTGCAGTTGATGCCCAGCGTGACCATGCCTGGTTCGAAGGCCCCAAGGGCCGGCGCAGATCCCAGGCGCTGCGGGTGCTGAGCCGGGACTTGCTGGGACTCTTGCGCGCGGCCCGCGGCGTGGCACGGCAGCGACTGATGCTGGAAGATGCGACCCGCGTGGCGCCTTGGGTGGACGAGGTGGCCGCGACGCTACAGCAAGAGCGGCCCGATGCGCTGCCTGCACTCTCGCAGCGCCTGAGGTTGGCGCTGGGTGATCCAGGTTTGAGCGCGGAGGCGCACTTTTGCCTGGTGCAATTGGCCGAGGTGCTGCGCTTGATCGATGTGGGCGCATTGACCCTGGCGGCCGTCGAAGCTGGCAGGGTGCCGCCCGGTGCGCCAGGCGCCCTGTCCTGGCATCGGGATATCGAGCAAGGCGTGCTCGGTGGGCTGCGCAGTGCCTTGGCGTTTCTGGCCGTTGCGGCATTCTGGATTTTTACCGACTGGCCGTCGGGCCTGGGTGCAGTGTCGATCAGCGGCGTGGTCTTGAGCCTGTTTGCCGCGCGGGAAAACCCTTCTGCGTCGGGCCTCAATTTTCTCAAGGGCATTGCGCTGTCGATCCCGATAGCCGGCTTTGTGCGCTTTGCCTTGTTGCCCGGGTTTGATGCTTTCGCGCTGTTATGCGTGGCATTAGGCGTGCCGTTGTTTTTCGCCTCGCTGTGCATGAGCCGGGCAAAACTTGTGGCCACCGCTTCGGCGTTTTGTATCTTCTTCGTCAACAACGTCGGGCCGAGCAACCTGATGAGCTACGACATTGCTGCCTTCCTCAACAAGGCCATCGCGACCTTGGTGGGCGTCGGGATTGCGGTGCTGGTGTTTCGCCTGATCCAGCTCAACCCTGGCGAGCGACACTACCGGCGTATGTTCAAGGCTTCGTTGTTCGATTTGGCGCAGTTGACTTCGCGCCCTCTGGAGCAAGCCGAGAGCTGGTTTGGCGGGCGCATGGCCGATCGCTTGATTCGCCTGTCACGCTACAGCCAAACCTTGCCCGCCGAGCGTCGTACCCATTGGGATAATGGCCTGCTCGGGTTGGACCTGGGTGATGAGTTGCTGGAGTTGCGTGCAAGCCTTGCGGGCAGCCAGGGCGCCTTGGCTGGCGAGCGTGATGATTATCTGCGGCAGTTGGCGGTGATACTCAGGCACGCGGGGCCAGGCTTGGCAACGGCGGGGATGCTGGATGGGCCAAGTGCTGCACTGCTTCTAGCACTTGAGCAGCCGTCGGGGTTGACGGAGCAGGATCGGGAGATGGCCAGGGCGGCGGTGCTGCAGTTGCGGTTTACCTGGCAGAAATGGTGTCAACGGGGCGTTGAGCAGTAGGAGCTGGCGAACCAGCTCCTGCAGGGAGGTTACTCGGCGATCTGCAACTTGCGCGACTCGGTATAGATGTAGCGCACCTTTTCATACTCAAACGGCGAGTTCATCTGACCGTAGCGGAAGCTGGTCTGGTAGCGCTTGTCGACGGCGCGCAAAGCCCAGATTTCCGGGTGGTTTTCGCTGACCTTGGAGACGTTGAGGAAGTTGATCTCGGTCTCGGCGCCGTAGTCGACGATCAGGCCGGTAGTGTCACGCAGGTTCGAGGGGCCGAAGATCGGCAGCACCAGGTAGGCGCCGCCAGGGACGCCGTAGAAGCCCAGGGTCTGGCCGAAGTCTTCGCTCTGGCGCGGCAGGCCCATGGCGGTGGCCGGGTCCCACAGGCCGGCGATGCCGATGGTGGTGTTGAGCAGCAGGCGCCCGGTGGTTTCCAGGGAGCGGTGGCCCTTGAGTTGCAACAGGCTGTTCACCAGGTTGGGCACATCGCCCAGGTTGTTGAAGAAGTTGCTCACACCGGTACGCAGGAAGCTGGGAGTGACGTAGGTGTAGCCGTTGACCACCGGCAGAAACACCCATTGGTCGAAGCGGTAGTTGAAGTGGTACACGCGGCGGTTCCACGACTCCAGCGGGTCATAGACGTTAAGTGCCGTCAGTGATGAACGCTCGAATTCACGCTGGTCCAGGCCCGGGTTGAACTTGAGTTTGGTCAGCGGTTCCTTGAAGCCGTCGGCGCCGACTTTGACCGGCTCGTGGGCCTTGCTGTTGTCGGCATTGGCCACGCCTGCGCACATCAAGGCGGCAAGCAGCAGAAGATATTTAGCCACGGAAGAACTCCAGCATGGCGTCGGCGTTGACGCGGTAATTGAGGTTGCCGCAGTGGCCGCCCAACGGGTAGACGGTCAAGCGATCGCCGAAGGTTTTACGCAGGAAACCCAGGTCGCCAGGGCCGAGGATCAAGTCGTCGGCGTTGTGCATCACGGCAATTTTCGGGGTGTCGTGCAGGTAGTCCTTGAGGGCATACAGGCTGACCTGATCGATCAGTTGCAGCAGGCTGCCGCCGTCGGAGCGCGCGCGCCACATCGGGATCACTTGTTCGGTGAGGTAGCAGTCGAAGTCGCATTGCAGCGCACGCTTGAGGAACGGCGTGAGGCTGGTGCCTTCGGTGATCGGGTATTTCGGCGGGATGATCAGGCCGCGACGGTTGATCAGGTCCGAGGTGAAGGCAATGTCGGCCGCCGAGAAGCGGAACGAGGTGCCGATCAGCATCGCCATCTGTTCGTTGGTCAAGTGCTGCTTGGACTGCTGGAAGTCGTAGAGCAGGGCATCGTTGAGGTCGATGTAGCCTTTTTGCTGGAAGTAACGGGTCAGCTTGCTCAGCACCAGCTCATAAAACGTGGTGGTGTTGTTGATGCCCTTGACCTCGGTCTGTACCAGCTTGTCGAGGTTGGTGATCGAGGTGTAGAGGTTGACCGGCGGGTTGAGCAGCAGCACTTTCTTGAAGTTGAAGCTGCGGCGGGTCTCGTCGAGCTTGCTCACAAATGCCGCGTCCAAAGCGCCCAGGCTGTAGCCGGAGAGGTAGTAGTCAGTCACCGGCAGCGTGGAGTTCTGCGCGCGCACCGCCTGCATCACGCGGTACATGTCTTCGGCGTCTTCCTGGGTAATGCCGGGAGTGGCGAAGCGCGAAGCCGCGGCGATGAAGTCGAAGCTGGTGGGCGAGGACAACTGGACCACGTGGTAGCCAGCTTTGTAATAGAGCTTTTTGAGGTATTCGTTGATGCTGCTGTCATACCGCGCACCGGTGCCGGAAATCAGGAAAATCAGCGGTGCGGCGTGGTCTTGCTTGGCGATGCGGTAGGTGAGTTTCTTCACCGCCCAGAAGTTGTCCGGCAGGCTGAACTGGCGCTCAGGGCGCATGGTCAGGCTGTAGTCGGACTGGTTGATCTCGTCGTCGCTCGGCAATTGCGGGCGCAGATTCGGCGGAGTGGTGGCGATAGTCGCTTCGAACGGGTTGGTCAAAGGGTAGCCATAGCTGGCTGGGTCGATATCGACGGCCAGTGCTGACGCACTCAAAAATAGGCTGCCCAGCAAGGCAGCGCAGCGCAAGGAACGGAGCATGACTTAATCCCTAAGAGGAAACGTGCTGAATGAAGTTCGCAGGCTATGACCACCGCGTTGCCACCGAAGTGCCAGCCCTCGGCACTAAAAGTCGGAAAAAACCACGGAATCGGGGTAATAGTAGCCAGAAGATACACGTTGCCATGCATTGATGAACACTAATTGTGTGTATGCGCCTTGCTAACGGCTGCCGGCGCATTAAGCTGAGCGCCGTTTTTGCCTATCGGAGTACCCCATGTCCCGTCGTTTGCCACTGATCCTGCTGCTTATTGCCCTGCCGTTATGGTTGGCCGCCAGTTATGGCGCCCGTTACGGGTTTATGGAAGACGGCCAGTGGGTGGGGGTCTGCGTTGACGAGGCCAGCCGCTGGGAATGCCAGTTGCGCTCGAACCTGGGGCTGATGATTCACTTCAAGGTATTGGGCTGGGCCGCATTGGTCACGTCGGTGCTGGCGTTTTTTGTGCCGGGGCGAGCGGGCTGGGGTTTGGCGGTGTTGGGGATGGTGTTCGGGTTGCCGGCACTGGCGTTGTATAACACCACGTTTGCGGTGTTTGCGGTGGTGATTGCGGGGTTGCGGTTGGTCAGGAAGCCTCGGGGCGTCTGATAGAGCCTCATCGCAGCGGTGCGACGATTCGACAAGCCAGTTCCCACATTAGATTGGGTGCATCCCATGGAATGCGGTCGAATGTGGGAGCTGGCTTGCCTGCGATAGCATTTTTAAGCTTTGCGCACCCGCAAGCAACGCCACAACGCTACAACCATCAACCCGCTGACCACCGCCCAACCCCACGCCTGCTGGTTCAGCAAGCCTTCGCGATACAGCTGCGGCGCAATGCCGGCGCCAATAATGAAGGCCAGCAGCGCAATCTCCCGACGCGGGCCGGTGACCGGGCGAACCAGGTAAACCAGTGCCGGCAATACCAGTGCCGCACTTGGGAAGCTGCGATAGCGCGGGTCAAACACCAGCGCCAGCATCATCACTGCACCGGCGAACCCGGCAATTGCCACCAGCCAACCTGCGCGTTGCTCCAGCCAAGTGAAGGCGCGTTCCCGCCAAGCTTCCCGAGCGCTTAAAGCCAGCGCGGCATGGGCAAGTACCAACAGGTTCAACACCACCAGTAAGCCCGCCCACACCCATTCATCGTTGAAACGTGCTGTGACACGGGTCAGCTCGGCCCAGGTGCCAATGGAGCAGGCGGCCACTACGCCGAGTAATGGCAGCATGAATGCGGCACGCGCGCTGCGCCCCCGACCGCCCAGTGCCAGAGTGCCCAGCAGAATCAGGCCGCCGATGCCCAGCCACAGCGGCCAATACGGCACGTTACTCACCGGCCCGGCAAGGATGCCCTTGTCCTGGCGGTCGGCGTCAAACAAGCCCCAGTAACCACCGACTGCACCTTCGCTGGCGCGTTTCCACGGCTGGTCAAACGCTTCGATCAGGTTGTAGCGCCAGCCATTGGCCTCGGCCATGGCCACAAAACCACGCATGAACTTGGCCTCGTTGACCCGGCTCGGCACCGCGGTTTCGCGCTGGCGGCCTTCGCTGGGCCAGCCGGTCTCGCCGATCAGCACATCTTTAGGGGCGAATTTGTTGCCAAAGGTCTGGCGCACATCCCCAACATGCTTGAGGGCCTGGTCGATGCCCGACGGGTCATCTTCCCAGTAGGGCAGCAGGTGAATGGTCAGGAAATCCACCGCCGGGGCGATTTCCGGGTGTTGCAGCCAGAACTCCCACACATCGGCATAAGTGACCGGCTGCTTGATCTGGCTTTTGACCTGATGGATCAGCGTCACCAACTGCTTGGCGGTGACTTCCTTGCGCAGCAGGGCCTCGTTACCGACGATCACCGAAGTGACCACATCGGGGTTGGCATTGGCAGCAGCAATCAGTTCTTTGATTTCTTTTTCGGTGGCCACCGGGTCACTGCTGACCCAAGCGCCGGCCATCACCTTCAAACCATGCTTGCGCGCCATGCCAGGCAGGGCTTCCAGGCCGGTCATGGAATAAGTGCGGATGCATTCAAAACGGGTGGCCAGCAGCGCCAGGTCGGCGTCCATGCGCTCAGGGCGCAGTTTGAACGGCTGGTCGAACGGCGACTGGTCCTTGTCGAACGGCGTGTAGGACGCGCATTGCATCTTGTGGCTGGCACTGGCCACATCCGGCAACACCACCGGTCGGCCAAGGCCGTACCAATAGCCGACGAGGGCAAGCACGCCGAGGATCAAGGCGCAGAAATAGGGCAGGGCAGGGAA
>NZ_VBVZ01000311.1 GCF_005863185.1 Pseudomonas edaphica | reverse complement strand
CATCGCAGGCAAGCCAGCTCCCACAGGGGCCGAGCGACCCTCAGTGGAATTTGTGCTTTCCACACAAAAATCCTACAAGTTTTGCTAAAAATACCCGCCGCGCCGTTAGTCGCTATACCCTGCGATGCATTAAAGTAGACGCCCCAGGCCCGGCGGTTTTTTTCGACGTTGGGGCTCATCTCTCCAGGAACCGTCATCGATGGAACATCGTGAAGCGCTGCTTGCGCTGCGAACCTTTCTTTCTACGCAGATTCTCGGCCAGGAAAAACTCATCGATCGCTTGCTGATCGCCCTGCTCGCCGACGGCCATATGCTGGTAGAAGGCGCACCGGGCCTGGCCAAGACCAAGGCCATCAAAGAGCTGGCCGAAGGCATTGAAGCGCAGTTCCATCGTATCCAGTTCACCCCCGACCTGTTGCCGGCCGACATCACCGGCACCGAGATCTATCGCCCGGAAACCGGCAGCTTCGTGTTCCAGCAAGGCCCGATCTTTCACAACCTGGTACTGGCGGACGAAATCAACCGCGCGCCAGCCAAGGTGCAGTCGGCATTGCTCGAAGCCATGGCCGAGCGCCAGGTCAGTGTGGGTCGCAGCACCTACGACCTGTCGCCGCTGTTTTTGGTCATGGCCACGCAAAACCCCATTGAGCAGGAAGGCACTTACCCGCTGCCCGAGGCCCAGCTCGATCGCTTCTTGATGCACGTCAAAATCGGTTTCCCGGACGCGGCGGTCGAACGACGCATCCTGCAGCAAGCCCGTGGCGAGGCGCTCAATGGCGAAACCAAGCCCGAGCGCCGCGTGAGCCAGCAGGCGATTTTTGCCGCGCGCAAGGAAATCCTCGGCCTGTACATGGCCGATGCGGTGGAGGAATACCTGGTGCAACTGGTCATGGCCACGCGCACCCCGGCCAAGTTCGATCCTGAAATGGCCGAGTGGATCGCCTATGGCGCCAGCCCGCGCGGCTCCATCGCCCTCGACCGCTGCGCCCGCGCCCATGCGTGGCTGGCCGGGCGCGACTTTGTCAGCCCGGAAGATATCCAGGCAGTACTGTTTGATGTGCTGCGTCACCGCATCATCCTGTCGTTCGAGGCCGAAGCGGCCGGCATTGACCAGGACCGCGTGGTGCAACGCATTCTCGACGTCGTTGCCGTCGCTTGAACCCCATGAATGCCGGCGATGGAATCCGCGTCACGCTCAGCGAATTGATTGAGATGCGCCACCGCGTGCGCGAAGTGCAGCTGTTTTCCACGCCAAGCCAGCGCAGCCCGCTGATTGGCCTGCACCACTCCAAGCTGCGTGGGCGCGGTGTCGACTTCGACCAAGTTCGCGTGTACCAGGCTGGCGACGATGTGCGCACCATCGACTGGCGCGTGACGGCCCGCACCCAGGAGCCGCACACCAAGCTATTTCATGAAGAACGTGAACGGCCGATTTTCATCATGGTTGAGCAAAGCTGTCGGCTGTTCTTCGGCTCCGGGCAAATGTTCAAATCGGTACTCGCCGCCCAAGCCGCCAGCTTGATCGGCTGGGCCGCGCTGGGGCACAACGACCGCGTCGGCGGGTTGGTCTTCGGCGACAGCGAGCACTACGAAATCAAGCCCCGGCGCAGTAAACAAAGCCTGCTGCAATTGCTTAACCGCCTGGTGCGCGTGAACCAGAGCCTGAATACCGAAAGCCGCCCCGAAGCCGACGCGTTGGGCATGGCGCTGCGCCGTGGCCGCGAAGTGTTGCGCCCGGGCAGCCTGGTGATTGTGATCTGCGATGAGCGCGCGTTGACCGAAGGCGCCGAGCAACAGCTGAGCCTGCTGTCACGCCATTGCGACCTGTTATTGTTGCCGATCTCCGACCCACTGGACCACGCCCTGCCCGCCGCCGGGCTGCTGCGTTTCGCTGAACGTGGCGCGCAATTGGAACTGGACACGCTGAATTTCGATTTGCGCCAGGCCTATAAAGCCCAGGCTGAGGAACGCATTGCACGTTGGGAACTGCTGGCACAGAAGCTGCGCATTCTATTGATGCCCCTGAGCACCCAAAGCGAGATGGTCGAGCAATTGCGCGAATACCTCAACCCGCAACGCCCGGTTAAAAAGCAATGAGCAGCCTGGACCAACTGCAGCCACTGATCGCCCCGCCGGCCATCGGGTTCTGGCCGCCTGCGCCGGGTTGGTGGCTGTTGCTGCTGGTGATCCCGCTGCTGGGCTGGGGCCTATGGTGGTTGCGCCGTTTCCTGCCCACCCGACGCCCCGTGGCCCGCGCCGAACAACCGCTGGACCCGCTGCGCATCGCCGCCCTGGCCGAACTTGCGCTGATGCCCAAACCCTACGACGGCGCGCCCGCCGGTGCCTGGCTGCAGCAGCTCAATGGCCTGCTCAAGCGCCTGTGCCGCAACGACTACCCCTACAGCCAGAGCCACACATTAAACGGGCGCAAATGGCTGGCGTTCCTCGACAACCGTTGCCCGGCCGCCGGGCTTACACGCTGGATGGTGTTGGTCGAAGGCGCCTACAAACCCGAATGCAAACTCGACGACAAGGCCATCGCCGGCCTGACCCAAGCGGTCGATACCTGGATTCGCAAACATGTTTGAGTTCGCCTGGCCGTGGATCTTCGCCCTGTTGCCCTTGCCGTGGTTGATGCGCTTCATCCTGCCAGTGGCCGACAGCGGCGAACCCGCGCTGAAGGTCAGCTACCTGGCCGACCTTGAGGGCCTGGCGCGCCGCCGTGCGCGGGTCAACCTGCCCGGCTGGCGCCAGCAAGCGCCGTTCGTGGTGCTGTGGCTGCTGCTGCTGACCGCCGCCGCGCGCCCGGAATGGCTTGGCGAACCGCTGCCCATTGCCGCCAGCGGCCGTGACTTGCTGGTGGCCGTGGATGTGTCCGGCTCCATGGATTTCCCTGACATGCACTGGCAGGCCGATGACGTCAGCCGCCTGAGCCTGGTGCAGCATTTGCTCGGCGACTTCCTGGAAAGCCGTGAAGGCGACCGCGTGGGCCTGATCCTGTTTGGCAGCCAGGCTTACCTGCAAGCCCCGCTGACCTTCGACCGGCGCACCGTGCGCACCTGGTTGGATGAAGCACGTATCGGCATCGCCGGCAAAAACACCGCCATCGGCGATGCGATTGGCCTGGCCTTGAAACGCCTGCGCCAGCGCCCGGCGCAAAGCCGTGTGCTGATCCTGGTCACCGATGGCGCCAACAATGCCGGGCAGATCGACCCGCTGACCGCCGCACGCCTGGCGGCCGAAGAAGGCGTGAAAATCTACCCGATCGGCATCGGCGCCGACCCGGAGCAAACCGGTTCGTTGGGCATCCTGGGCGTCAACCCGAGCCTGGACCTGGATGAACCGGCCTTGAAGGCCATCGCGGACGCCACCGGTGGCCGCTACTTCCGCGCCCGCGACGGCGACGAGCTGCAAAAAATCAAACAAACCCTGGACCAGCTTGAGCCCGTCGCGCAACAGCCGACCCAGGCACGCCCGGCCCAGGCGCTGTACAGCGCACCGCTGGCGCTGGCGTTGATCCTGAGCATGTTGCTGGTGGTTCAAGAACGCTGGCCCAATAACCCCTTGCAACGCACCTTCAACAAACTCTCGACCAAGGGCATTTTCCTGCAACAGCACCCGCAATGGCGCCAACGCCTTAAACGCCTGCGCTTGCGGAGGCGTCGATGATCGACCTGTGGCCACACTGGTTTCGCCCTTGGTGGTTGTTGCTGCTGCCGTTGCTCGGCTGGCTGCTGTGGCAGCTGTGGCACCGACAAAAGCGCGCCGGGCGTTGGCAAATGATTTTGCCGCCAGCGTTTCATGCGGTGCTGCTCAGTGGCGGCAATGGCCGCGAAAGTAAATCGCCCTGGGTGGTGTTGGGCATCGCCTGGCTGCTGGCCGTGCTGGCATTGCTTGGCCCCAGTTGGCAAAGGGTTGAACAGAACAGCCAGAAACCGGCCGACCCGGTGGTGGTGCTGTTGGAGCTGACCCCGGAAATGCTCGCCACCGACAGCCCGCCCAATCGTTTGGAACAGGCGCGGCGCAAGCTCTATGACTTGCTGCAGGCACGCGACAACGCGCCCACCGCCATCGTCGTGTATGCCGGCAGCGCCCATACGCTGGTGCCGCTGTCGGATGATCTGGCCACCAGCCGCAACTTGCTCGAAGCCCTGCGCCCCTCGATCATGCCCGAGCCCGGCCATCGCGCCGATCTGGCGGTGGAAAAAGCCCTGGGTTTGCTCAAGCAAGCCGGTCTCGGCCAGGGGCGCCTGTTGCTGGTCGGCTCGTCGCTGTCGAAACAGGAGCGTCAAGGCATTCGCCTGCAGTTGCAGAGCGCCCAGGCCCCCAGCTTGTCGATCCTCGGCATCGGCAGCCGCGAAGGCACGCCGGTGACCCAGGAAAGCGGTGAATTCCTTAAAGATGACCAGGGCGCCATTCTGGTGCCGCGCCTGGACGGCCCGACGCTAAAGGCGTTTGCCAGTGAAATGGGCGGCCGCTACCGCGCCGCGCGCCTGGATGACAAAGACCTGCGCCAGCTCAACCTGCTCGATGGCCCGCAGGCCCTGCGCAACGACGGCCAACTGCTGCACCTCGACACCTGGGCCGACCAGGGTTACTGGCTGCTGCTACCGTTATTGTTGCTCGCCGCCTGCGCCGGGCGTCGCGGCTGGCTGTTCTGCGTGCCGTTACTGTTACTCGGTGCGCCGCAGCCCAGCTATGCCTTTGAACTTCAGGACCTGTGGCTGCGACCCGACCAGCAAGGCCAATATCTGCTGAAGAAACAACGCCCCAACGAGGCCGCCACACACTTCGAAGACCCGCAATGGCAAGGCGTGGCACTGTATGAGGCGGGCAACTACGCCGAGGCGATCAAGCGTTTTGCCCAAGGCAATGACGCGTATTCCCACTACAATCGCGGGAATGCGCTGGCCAAATCCGGCGAACTGGAAGCCGCCATCGACGCTTATGAGCAAGCACTGGAAGCCCAGCCCGACCTGCAACCGGCGCTGAAAAACAAAGCGCTGGTCGAAACACTGATCCAGGAAAAGGCCCAGCCCGAGCCGGCCAAGCCTGTCAAAAATGAGGATGACGAAACCACCCAACCCGGCCAAACTGCGCAACCGGGCAGCAGCGGCCAAAGTGCCACGGGGGGCGAGCAATCACCCCAAGGCCAAGGCCAGGCCAGTGCCGGCGATAACCAGACGGGCGCCACGCCCAAAGCCGGCGGCAACGACGTACCGGGCAGCGAGCTAGGGGACGAACACACCACCACCCCGCCCTTGCGCCCCGCCGATGCCAGCCTCGATGGCGAGCACCGCCAGGCGCTGGAGCAATGGCTGCAGCAGATCCCGGACAACCCCGGCGAACTGCTGCGACGTAAATTCTGGTACGAACAGCAACAACATCAGGACAAGACTCGATGAGCCGCCGCACCACCCTTCTGCTCCTGCTCGCCCTGTCGGCAAGCCACGCCCAGGCGGCCAACCTGGTGGCGAGTGTCGACCGCAGCCGCGTCAATTCCGGGGAAACGGTGGAGTTGACAGTGGAATCCAGCGACGTCACCCAGTTCGGCAAACCCGACTTGTCACCCCTGGATGCGCAGTTTGAAGTCAGCGGCACGCGCCAGATCAACCAGCTGACTACCTTGGGCGGCGATAACCACGCCACCACGCGCTGGATCATCACATTGCTGCCCAAGGAAAACGGCACCGTGGTGATTCCGCCGCTGCAAGTGGGCGAACTCAAGACCCAGCCGATCAGCCTGCAAGTGCTGGAAACCGCCAGCCAGAACACCAGTGCCGAACTGGCCCCGGTGTTTATCGAAGCCAATCTGGACCAGAGCAGTGTGTACGTTCAGGCCCAGGTGCTGTTGACCGTGCGCGTGTACCACTCGGTGTCGCTGTATGACGACAGCAGCCTCACGCCGTTGCAAATCCCCGATGCGCGCATTGAACAATTGGGCGAGTCGCGCACTTACGAGAAGGTCATCAACAGCATTCGCCACGGCGTAATCGAAACCCGCTATGCGATTTACCCGCAGCACAGCGGTGCCTTGGTGATTCCGGCGCAGACTTTCAGCGCCACCTTGGTGGAATCGCGCCCGCCCCAAGAGAACACGCTGCAGGGCACCAAACCGGGCAAGTTGATTCACGTAAGCTCTGCCCAATTGCCGCTGACCGTCAAGCCCAAGCCGGAGTTCTACCCCGCCGACGCCGCCTGGCTGCCCGCGCGCAGCTTGACCCTGAGCGAAGTCTGGAACCCCGAGCCTGATCACGTTCAAGTGGGCGACTCCCTGACCCGCAGCCTCACGGTCAAGGCCGAAGGCCTGTCCAGCGCCCAGTTGCCGGCCCTGCCCAGCAGCGACATCAATGGCCTGCGCCGCTACCCGGACCAGCCGGTGCTCGGCAACCAAAACAGCGACCGTGGCCTGATCGGCAGCCGTGAGGACCGCGAAGCCCTGGTGCCCACCCGCGCCGGTGCCGTGGAGTTGCCCGCCGTGGAAGTGGTGTGGTGGAACACCCACGAAGATCACCTGGAACGCACCAGCCTGCCCGCGCGCACGCTGCAAGTGGCGACCAACCCAAGCCTGGTGGTGGACACGCCCGCCACGCCAACGGTCATTACCGCACCGGACGATAGCCGCCTGTGGCTGTGGCAACTGAGCACCTTGATACTTGCCTGCACCACGCTGTTGGGTTTCGGCCTGTGGTGGCGCGCACGTCGCCAACCCGCCGTGCAACGCGCCGTACAAACCGGCCCGAGCCCGCGCTCGCTGTTGGACGACCTCAAGCGCGCCACCCAGGCCAACGACCCGCAAGCCACGCGCCAGGCACTGGATGCCTGGGCGCGGCAACAGCCGGAAACCCTGGCCGACATGGCGGCGCGGTTCGTGCCGCTGTCGGATGCCTTGGATGGGTTGAACGGCGCGCTGTACAGCGAGAGCGGCCAATACTGGCTGGGTGAAGATTTATGGCGTGCGGTCAAAGCAATTCCGATGGTCGAGCGTGCGCAAGACCCGGCAACGGACACCACCAGCTTGCCGCCGTTGTATCCCAAGTAAATCTCTCTCTACCTGACAGCACAAAACCCATGTGGGAGCTGGCTTGCCTGCGATGGCCATAGGTATGCCGCTTTCTCCTGTGGCGAGCAGGCTTGTCCTGCGTTGGGCCGCGAAGCGGCCCCAGTAAAGGCACTGC
>NZ_VBVZ01000310.1 GCF_005863185.1 Pseudomonas edaphica | reverse complement strand
CGGCATGGGATATTCCTTTTGCTTGGGGGAGAGCGCTATTCTCGCGGGAGCAGAATTCTTTATTCGTGATAAGTTTTCCTTTGATAAGGGAATTAAGGGCGACAATTAAGCATGGCCACTCCGCGTTTTGATGGTGTTGAGCTCTTTCTGCAAGTCGTCGAGAGCGGCAACCTGACCGAGGCTGCCGAACGACTGAACCTTACGCGTTCGGCCGTGGGTAAAGGCCTGGCGCGCCTCGAAGCGCGCTTGGGCACTCGCCTGTTGCAGCGCTCCACCCGCCGCCAGCGTCTGACTGAGGATGGGCAGGCGTACTACGAACATTGTTTGCGTGCGTTGGCAGAGCTGGAAGCTGCCGAATCGGTGCTGGAAAGCGGCCGACAGCAGCCTCGCGGGCGTTTAAGGGCGAGCTTGCCTTTGGCTTTCGGTCATCATTACGCGGCGCCAGCGTTGTGGGGGTTGATGGATCGTTACCCGGCGTTGGAGATCGAGATCTCGTTCTCTGACCGGCTGATCGATCTCGCACAGGAAGGCTTCGACGTGGCCGTGCGTATTGGTCCGCTGCCGGACACTGACCGCCTGAGTGCACGTCGCCTGGGCGAACAATCGGTTGGCCTGGCGGCTTCACCGGCCTATTTGCAGCGGGTCGGGCCTATCGACTCTATCGATGACCTCGCCGCCCACCGAGGCATTGCCTACCGTTGCAATACCTCGCAGCGCCCCGGTGTGCCTTCGCTGTTGATGCTCGACGACCTCCAGGCCGTGGCCGATGCCGCGATTGCGGGCGTGGGCCTGGCCTGGTTGCCGAGCTGGTTGATTGCGCATTACGTGCTGCGCGGGCAACTGGAAGCGGTACTGCCAAGCCACCGCGACCAGCCTGCGCCAATCCACGTGATCTGGCCGACGGCCGCACACATGCCAGCCAAGACGCGCTGCGCCATCGACGCCTTGGTGGCCGGCACCCCGAGTTGCCTGGCAGGCAGTTAGAGTCGGCCAATGCAGATCTAAACGACAATGCCGATCCCCTGTGGGAGCTGTCGAGCTTTAGCGAGGCTGCGAAAGCGGTGGGTCAGGCAACTTATGTGTCGCCCGTGCCGCCGCCTTCGCAGCCTCGCCGGTACCTAAAACGCGATGGAGGTCTGCACGTACACCGTGCGCGGCTCGCCTACATATTTGCCTTTGTTGTTGTCGTCGAACGAGCGCGTGAAGTACTGCTTGTTGAAGATGTTTTTCACTCCGACCGCCACGTTCAAGTCCGACAGTTGCGGGCCGAAGTCATACGCTGCGCGGCTGCTGAACAGCATGTAGCCGGGGAGACGCCCGTTGGCGCCGTCGGCAGTTTCGGCCTGGGTGTTGGCGTTGTCGGCGAACTGGCTGCTCTGGTAGCTGCTGTCGACATTGAGCTTCCAGCGGCCTTCGGTGTAACCCACGCCCAGCGTGCCTTTGTGCTTGGACGAGAAGGGCACGCGGTTGCCTTTGTTCGGGCCGTCTTCGCGGATGGTCGCGTCCACATAGGCGTAGGTGGCGTACACGTCAAAGCCCGCGAGCGCCGGGCTCAAGCCGTCGAGGGCGTAGTTGATGCTCGACTCGATGCCCTGGTGGCGCGTTTCGCCACGGGCGATCACCGTATCGTTGGTCTGGTTGCTGTCGTACTGGTTGTCGAAGTTGATCAGGAACGCGCCGATTTCCGCACGCAGGCTGCCGTTGTCGTAGCGCGTGCCGAGTTCCCAGGTGCGGGCTTTTTCCGGTTTCACTTCGCCGCTGCTCACGCGGTTGGGCATCTGGCTGTATTGCACGCTGCCGAACGAACCTTCGGTGTTGGCGTAGAGATTCCAGTCTTCGGTGAGGTGATAGAGCACGTTCAACGCCGGCAGCGCGGTGTTGTAGTCGCCCTTGTATTTGACGTTGCTCAGGTTGTTGGTCTGCTGGGACTCGAT
The DNA here is from genome assembly GCF_005863185.1 of Pseudomonas edaphica. Lineage (GTDB taxonomy): Bacteria > Pseudomonadota > Gammaproteobacteria > Pseudomonadales > Pseudomonadaceae > Aquipseudomonas > Aquipseudomonas edaphica. Next base: position 5,283 of record NZ_VBVZ01000310.1, on the reverse strand, counting down.
CATCTCGTAGCGCACGCCCGGCGTGATGGTCCACTTGCCGATATCAATGCGGTCGTCGATGAAGAACGCGTTGGCTTCGGTGGCGCCACGGGTGTCGCGGTCGTTGCGGCTGTTGGTGTTGGGCAGTTGCTGGTTGGCGCTGATCGGCGTGCGGTAGCGCATCTCATGGCCGGCCTCGCTGATGTAGCGGTAGCCAACGCCCACTTCATGGCTGGTAGGGCCGAGGTCGAAGCCTTGGGCGAAGCGCGTTTCCAGGCCGCGTACCCAGTACTCGCGCGGGGACAACGACAGGAAGTTGCCCTGGTCCAGGTAGCCATTACGCAACGTGGTGGTGAAGAAAGTGTTGGCAGTGAATTCGCGGCGGTCTTCCTGGTAACGGTAGCCGGCGTTGAACATTGTGCGGCGGCCCCAGAACTTGTCGTAAGGGCGGGTGGATTGGTAAGGGTCAGCCTTGTAGTCCTTGACGTTCAAGCCGCCGGGCATATCGGCCTGGCCCTCGTAGTACTGCGCCATGGCGTTGAAGCTGTTGGCGTCATCCAGCTGGTATTTGCCCTTGAGGATCAGGTCGTCGATGCGCGTGTTGCTGTTTTCGCGCCAGTCGCCGCCACGGGTGCCGGAGTACAGGATTGCGCCACCCAGGCCGTTGTCGGCAGTGCCGCCAGCCAGCAGGTTACCGGTGGTCTTGAAGCCGTCATGGCTGGAGGACGGGCTGGTCTCGGTCTGCAAACCGCCTTTGACGGTCGGCGTATCCGGGATTGCGCGGGTCACGAAGTTGACGATGCCGCCCACGTTCTGCGGGCCGTAGCGTACGGCACCGCCACCGCGAACCACGTCTACTGCATCCATGTTGCCCATGCTGATCGGCGCGAAGGACAACTGCGGCTGGCCATAGGGCGCGAACGGCACCGGAATGCCGTCCATCAACACGGTGGAGCGCGAGGCCAGGCGCGGGTTGAGGCCACGAATACCAAAGTTAAGCGCCATGTCATGGCTGCCGGTGCCGTTGTTTTCCGGGGCGTTGACGCCAGGGATGCGGTTGAGCACATCGCGGGCCTGGGTGGCGCCTTGGCGTTCGAATTCTTCGCGGCGGATCACATCACGGGCGCCGGGGTGCTCGAACACATTGGTTTGCGCGGCGTCGCCAAGCCAGTCGCCGACCACGCTGGAGGTTTGCAGCTCCACGGTCGCAGCCGCACTGGCCGGTTGCAGGCTGTAGGCCTTGTCGCCCTCGGCGCGGGCTTGCAGGCCGGTGCCTTCCAGCAGTTTTTGCAGGCCTTCGTCGGCGCTGTAATTGCCCGACAAACCACGGCTCTGCAGGCCGGCCGTGACTTGCGAACCGAACGAAATCAGCACGCCAGCTTCGCGACCAAATTGATTCAGCGCCGCTTCCAGCGAGGCCGGTGCGATGTGATACGGCTTGGCCTCGGCCGCCACCACCTGAGGCAGTACGGTAAAACTGAGGCTGGCGCCCAGTAACAGTTGGCGCAAGGTGCGGGCGAGAGGGGTCGGCTGCTGGGGCATGACGTGCGGTCCTGAGAAGGAAGGATCAAGGGGGCTTTCCTTCTCTGTCACGCGAGGTGTGGAAAACGGCTCACTGTTCTTGAAAATAATTTTTCAGGCGCGGGCCTGAACGGTTACCCAGTAGCGCGTAAAGCGCCGCACCTTGACCGGCAGGCTGACTTCCAGCAGGTCGAGAATGCGTTCGCTGTCGGCCAATGGATAACTGCCGGACAACAGCAGGTTGGCCACTTGCGGGTCGCAGTTGAGCTGGCCCCGGCGATAACGGCCAAGCTCTGCGAGGAAATCGTCCAGGCGCATATGCGCCGCCACCAGCATGCCGTCGGCCCAGGCGCCGCTGTTGGCGTCGTTCGAGCGCGGCGTGTCCCAGCCTTTGCGGGTGAAATTGACCTGGCGCGCGGCCTCGACGGTCAACGGCAAACCGCTGTAGCTGTTGGGCATCACGTCGACATGGCCGTCAAACACCGCCAGTTGAGTATGGTCGTTGAACTGGCGCACATTCAGCCGGGCCGCCTGGCTGCTGAGCAAACCCTGGCCGGTGAGTACGCGCAGCGGCGTATCACCTGCGCGCGCCGTCAGCAATATCTCGCCTTCGAGCACGCGGATCAGGCGCTGCTGCCGATCAAAATGCACATCCACCGCACTGCCGGTATTGAGCTGCAACTGGCTGCCATCGGCCAATTGCACCTTGCGACGTTCCCCAATGGGGCTGCGGTAGTCGGCGCTCAGCGGCGGCAAAATATGCTGTTGGCGCAAGCCCCATGCGGCGGCTGAACCCGCGCCGAGAATCAGCAACAGCTTCAGGGCCTGGCGTCGGCTACTCGATTGCGGCGCGTTCAGCGCTGCGTGAGCGAGAGGCGAGGGCATGCCACGCAGGCGCTGGTTGACGCGTTGGATATGGTCCCATGCGCGCTGATGTTCACTGTGGGCATTCAGCCAGTGCTGCCACGCCGCTTGCTGGCGCGGGTTAAGCGCACCTTGCTGCATTTTCATCAGCCAGTGCACAGCCTGTTCCGCAACCTGGGTAGAAAAGTTCATAGGGCGAAGTAGCAGCGCATCGCTGCTTTATTCAGATGGCGTTTGACCGTGGCAATGGAGATGCCCAGTTCGGCGCCGATTTGCGCGTAGGTCAGGCCGTCGAGCTGGGCCAGCAGAAAGGCGCGCTTGACCTGCACGGGCAGGCCGTCGAGCAGTTGGTCCAGCTCCACCAGCGTTTGCAGGATGATGGCGCGGTCTTCTTCCGAGGGCGCCACGTGTTCGGGCATCTGCGCGAGGGCATCGAGGTAGGCGCGCTCCAGGTCCTGGCGGCGGTAGAAGTTGAACAGCACACGTTTGGCCACGGTGGTGAGGAAGGCGCGTGGCTCGATCAGCGTGGGGGCTTCGCGGGCCGTGAGCACGCGGATGAAGGTGTCTTGCGCCAGGTCCGCCGCGCTTTGCGGGCAGCCGAGTTTGCGTCGCAACCAGCCGGTAAGCCAGAGGTGATGGTCGTGGTACAGGACTTCGACGGTGTTGGACGGCTGCAACGCGTTCACTCCGAAAGTATCAATGCACTTTAGAGAACAAGAATTGTTCGCATTGTAAGGGGCGTGATACGCGTTCGGCAATCCATGCGGGCAGGTGATTCATCCGTTCTCTTTTGCTTATGAGAATATTTATCATTAATATTGCGCGCTGATGAATCTGGCGTCTCCCCGATGAAAAGCAAACCCTCACTGGCCGTCTCTTACCGCCTCGCCGTCACCTCGCGTGCATTGGCCGCTGTGGTCGGCGGCTATCTGATGGCGTCGCTGGCGGCCGTGTGTATGGCGCTGTGGATGCCCACCTCGCGCGCCGACGCGGTGATCACCGGGATGATGAGTTCGTTTGTGTTCTATCTGCTGGCCGTCATCTGGTGCTTCGCCTGCCGCACAGCCTCGCGCGCCTGGTTTGGCGTGATGCTGCCGAGCGCGTTATTTGCCACCCTGGCGGGCGTGGGTTTTTGGATGGCACGCACATGAAAGAGGGCTTTCGCCAGGCGATGGCCTGGTTGCACACCTGGGCCGGCCTGATCTTCGGCTGGCTGCTGTTTGCGATTTTTCTGACCGGCACCCTGGCCTATTTCAAAGACGAAATTACCCACTGGATGCAGCCCGAAGTGCAGGCCCATCCGCTGGATGAAGCGCGCAGCCTCGCCGCCGCGCAAACCTATCTGCAGCAACAGGCGCCCAACGCCGCGCGCTGGTTTATCACCCTGCCCAACAGCCGTGACCCTGGCCTGTCGGTGATGTGGCAAGACAAGATCGACCCCGGCAAACGCGGCAACTTTATCCAGAAAGTCCTCGACCCTGTCAGCGCTCAACCGGTCCAGGCTCGCGAAAGCATGGGTGGCGATTTCTTCTACCGCTTCCACTTCCAGCTGCAAATGCCTTACCCATGGGGCCGCTGGCTGTCGACGATCGCCGCGATGGTGATGTTCGTCGCGCTGATCACCGGGATCATCACCCACAAGAAAATCTTCAAGGACTTCTTCACCTTCCGCCCGCGCAAGGGCCAGCGTTCGTGGCTCGACGGGCATAACGCGGTGGGCGTACTGGTGTTGCCGTTTCACCTGATGATCACCTACAGCAGCCTGGTGATCTTCATGAACATGGTGATGCCTGCGCCGATCCTTGCCTCGTATGGCGACGACAGCCGTGCGTTCTTTAATGAAGTGTTCCCCAATACCAACAATGCGCCGGCGCTCGGCCAGCCGGGTAAGTTGCTGCCATTACTGCCGATGTACGAGCAGGCGCGCACGCAATGGGCCGGTGGGCATGTGGGCCGTTTGGTGGTTAACAACCCTGGCGATGTGAACGCGTCGGTCAATGTGGTGCGCGCCGGCTCCGACCGTGTGGTGCATGACTTTGGCAGCAGCGTGTCATTCAGCGGCACCACCGGCGAGTTGCTGCGGGTCAGTGGCGAACAATCGCTGCCGGCGGCGATTGGCGGCAGTTTCTATGGCCTGCACATGGGCCATTTCGCCGGCCCGGTGCTGCGCTGGCTGTACTTTATCTGTGGCCTGGCGGGCACGGCGATGATCGGCACCGGCCTGGTGATCTGGCTGGGCAAGCGCCAGCTCAGGCACGCTAAAACCGGGGCGATGCCGTTTGAGCTGCGGCTGGTGGAGGTGCTCAACATCGCCAGCATGTCTGGCTTGATGATCGCCATCGCGGCGTTTTTCTGGGCCAATCGCCTGTTGCCGGTCAGCTTCGCCGAGCGTTCCGATTGGGAAATACAAACCTTCTTTATCGCCTGGGGCCTGAGCCTGCTGCACGCCGTATTGCGCCGTGGTCGCCAGGCTTGGGTCGAGCAACTGAGCTTCGCTGCGCTGCTGTTTGTGGCGATCCCTCTGCTCAACGCACTGACCACCTCGCAGCACTTGGGCACGTCATTGGCCAAGGGTGACTGGGCCATGGCCGGCTTCGACCTGACCTGCCTGGCCAGTGGCCTGTTCCTCACCTGGGCGGCGTGGAAGATGCAACACCGCACGCAACCCAAGGCCGAACGTGTGCGGGCAATGACGCTCAAGCAGGAGGCGCACTGAATGCTGCTCGCCCTGTTGATGTGCTACGCCGGGTTTACCGCGTTGTGCCTGGCCACCGACCGCCATCACGGCGAGTTGCTGCACAGCAAGCCGTCGCCCGCGCGGCGCTCAAGCCTGCGCATGGCCGGTTGGTTGTTGCTGGGCGTGTCGATCTGGCCCGCCGTTGCCGCTTCAGGTTGGGCCCAAGGGTTGGTGGAGTGGTG